>CAMFQH010000119.1:0-5030 GCA_945980025.1 uncultured Lactobacillus sp. | reverse complement strand
GGCACTTTGATAATGTTCAATATCAAGATTACTTCTGGAAGTACGCTAAAGAAACACCCTTCTATGAAGAATTACATGCTGAATTAGATAATTATACTGATGAGGAACGTACCGAAGATCGAGCTAAGTTAGATCATATGCTTGAAAAAGAAGATAGCACCGTCGTTGATCCCAATAATTGGGCTCACGTAAAAGCGAAAGGCGAAAGGATTAAACTATGATTATCGGCGAAAATCGTGCACAAGTTATCGAAAATATCAAAGCAGCCGTTAAAAAAGGTAAAATGCACGCTAAAGTTGAATTGGGCGATCCGATTCTTACTAAAGATGAAAGAATCAAACTAGTTAACGATTATTGGAAACAACAAAAAAAGCTGAGCCATAAATTTAAAAATATTATCGCCCAAACTATTATCAATCTTGATACTTTAGTCTTAATGGCTCATACCCAAATCAAAGACAAACAAAGAGCTAAAGGACCGCAACATGGTGCAATTGTAACGACTAATCACTTTAAGCAAACTGATAGCCTGCCAATTAAAAAATTAGCTAATCGCTGCCATAAAAAGCTCTATGTTGTAATTGAAGACTCCAACCTAAAATTGCCAGGTTTCTTCGGCTTTTTAATGAATAACATTAATGCTATTCCAATTGTTCAAAGCTACCAATACTTGGGGCGAGAATTTCCAAAGCACTTGCAGAAAGTCTTTGATAAAAAGGGATGGGTCTTAATCTACCCTGAACAAGAAATGTGGTATGACTACCGTAAACCTCGCCCCCTTCAAAAAGGTGCTTATTACTACGCAGCTAAGGCTAAGGTACCGATTATCTCCTGCTTTGTAGAAATTCAAGATCTTCCAGAAATGGAAAAAAATAGTAGAGAATTCCACAAGACACGCTATATTCTTCACGTCTTACCGACAATCTACCCAGTTGATCGCCTTACAGTTGATCAAAACGCTAAAAGAATGCGGGACATTGATTATATGCAAAAGAAAAGGGCTTATGAAAAAGCCTACGGTAAGAAATTAAACTATGATTTTGACTACGATGACATTGCGGGTTATGTAAAAGATTAATAATTCTTTCCTAATGTAAAAATTTCTACCTACCGCTAAGTCTATCTGTTCGAACTAAAAAAGATTGATATATCGATGCTTAATAGCAAAGATAATCAATCTTTTTCCTTTTGTAATTCATTTTATTCTAGGAAAGTTAGACAGGTTTTTATTACATACATTAAATAACATAATAAGTCATTATTTTTGATTTACTTACTTAAGTAGACGACAATATAAGTGGCTATAGTCAAAGCTCACGTGTTTAATAATATATAACTTATAAAGCTAATAGTATTTTATCAGAAAGAAGAGAGATACGATGTCAAACGATCTACCAAGCGATGGGCACAAGGTGGTCAGTAAAGGCTATAAATACTTTATGGTATTTCTCTGTATGTTAACTCAAGCTATCCCTTACGGAATTGCTCAATTAATCCAACCTTTATTTGTTCACCCTCTGGTTAATACTTTTCACTTTACATTGGCTTCTTATACCTTAATTTTTACTTTTGGGGCTGTCGTAGGGTCTCTAGTTTCACCAATGGTTGGTAAAGCTTTACAGAAAGTTAATTTTAAAATTTTGTATTTGATTGGTATTTGCCTTTCAGCCGGAGCATATGTAATTTTTGGAATTAGTACGAAACTACCTGGTTTCTATTTAGCCGGAATTATTTGTATGGTTGGTTCAACCTTTTATTCTGGTCAAGGTGTTCCTTGGATTATCAATCACTGGTTTCCATTTAAGGGCCGCGGTGTTGCTCTTGGATTAGCCTTTTGTGGGGGATCAATTGGGGATATTTTCTTACAGCCTATTACCCAGGCAATTTTGAAGCACTTTATGACTGGTAATACTAAGACTGGTCATTTAACTTCCATGGCTCCATTCTATATTTTTGCCGTTGCTCTTTTAGTTGTTGGTTTAATTATTGCTGCTTTTATTAGAGTGCCAAAGAAGGATGAAGACGTAGCTTCTGCCGAAGAAATCAAAAAGAATCGCCATGAAGCTGCTCAAAAACATGCTCATGAATTCCAGGGTTGGAGCGGCAAGCAAGTTCTTCACATGAAATGGTTCTGGATTTTTAGTATCGGCTTTTTAATTATTGGTTTAGGGTTAGCTTCTTTAAATGAAGACTATGCTGCCTTTTTAGATACTAAATTATCCTTAACAGAAGTCGGAATGATCGGTTCAGTATTCGGGATCGCTGGTATTATTGGTAATATTTCTGGCGGTTACTTATTTGATAAGTTTGGTACTGCTAAATCAATGGCTTATGCGGGAATCATGTTAATTATCGCCATTTTGATGATGATCCTCATTAGTACCCATCCCTATGGCGCCCGCATTAACTTATATGCTGGTATGGGCTGGGCTGTTACGAGCGGCTTATCTGTCTTTAGTTACATGTCTGGACCTGCCTTCATGGCCAAGAGTTTATTTGGTGCCAAAGCACAAGGAGTTAACTTAGGCTACATTAGTTTAGCCTATGCAATTGGTTTTGCTATTGGTGCCCCACTATTTGGCGTCATTAAAGGTGTTACCAGCTTTACAACTGCTTGGTGGTCTACCATCTTCTTTGTTGCAATTGGTTTTATATTATTGATTTTTGCAGCTATTAAAATTAAACAAATTCAAAAAAACATTGTCGTGAACAAGCCAAATATTATTTTAGATAAATAATTAGTTAGAAAGAAGGTAATTACATGTCTACTGATGCCGCTACTAAAGATAAAGTAGTAAGCAAGGGCTATAAATACTTCATGGTTTTCCTTTGTATGTTAACCCAAGCTATTCCTTATGGAATTGCTCAAAACATTCAGCCTTTGTTTATCCACCCTTTAGTTAATACTTTCCACTTTACCTTAGCATCGTACACATTAATTTTTACGTTTGGTGCGGTTTTTGCTTCAGTTGCTTCTCCATTTATTGGTAAGGCATTAGAAAAAGTTAACTTCCGACTAATGTATTTAATTGGTATTGGTCTTTCTGCTATTGCCTACGTAATTTTTGGAATTAGTACAAAACTACCCGGTTTCTATATTGCCGCTATCATTTGTATGGTTGGTTCAACCTTTTACTCCGGCCAAGGTGTTCCCTGGGTTATTAACCACTGGTTCCCAGCAAAGGGACGTGGGGCTGCCTTAGGAATTGCCTTCTGCGGTGGTTCTATTGGTAATATCTTTTTACAACCAGCAACCCAAGCTATTTTAAAACACTACATGACAGGTAATACTAAGACCGGTCATTTAACCTCTATGGCACCATTCTTTATCTTTGCCGTAGCTTTATTAGTAATCGGTGTAATTATCGCCTGCTTCATTAGAACCCCTAAGAAAGACGAAATTGTTGTTTCTGATGCAGAACTAGCTGAAAGCAAGAAAGCTGAAGCCGCAGCCAAAGCTAAAGAGTTTAAAGGCTGGACTAGTAAACAAGTGTTACAAATGAAATGGTTCTGGATTTTTAGCCTTGGTTTCTTAATCATTGGTTTAGGCTTAGCTTCTTTAAATGAAGACTATGCCGCCTTCCTTGATACTAAGCTTTCTTTAACCGATGTTGGTTTAGTTGGGTCAATGTACGGTGTTGGTTGTTTAATCGGAAATATTTCTGGTGGTTTCTTATTTGATAAATTTGGTACAGCAAAATCAATGGCCTATGCTGGTTGTATGTATATTTTATCTATTCTGATGATGATCTTTATTAGCTTCCAGCCATATGGTTCATCTATTAGTAAGGCTGCTGGCATTGGCTATGCTATCTTTTGCGGCTTAGCTGTATTTAGTTACATGTCAGGCCCAGCCTTCATGGCAAAAGACCTCTTTGGTTCAAGAGATCAAGGTGTCATGCTCGGATACGTTGGTTTAGCTTATGCAATCGGCTATGCAATTGGCGCTCCACTCTTTGGGATTATTAAAGGAGCTGCAAGCTTTACAGTTGCTTGGTACTTTATGATTGCCTTTGTTGCAATTGGTTTTGTCATTTTAGTATTTGCTGTTATTCAAATTAAGAGATATCAAAAGAAATATATTGCAGAGCAAGCAGCAAAAGCTAATGCTAAATAAGGAGGAATTTAGAAATGTGTACTGGTTTAAGATTCACAGATGATCAAGGAAATTTATACTTTGGCCGTAATCTAGATGTTGGACAAGATTATGGCGAAGGCGTTATTATTACGCCGCGTAATTATCCTCTTCCATATAAGTTCTTAGATAACACCACTACTAAAAAGGCTGTTATTGGAATGGGAATTGTGGTTGATGGCTATCCATCATACTTTGACTGCTATAACGAAGATGGATTAGGTATTGCAGGTTTAAACTTCCCACATTTTGCTAAATTTAGTGATGGTCCTATTGACGGTAAAATCAACTTAGCTTCTTACGAAATTATGCTCTGGGTTACTCAAAACTTTACTCATGTTAGTGAAGTAAAGGAAGCTTTAAAGAATGTTAACTTAGTGAATGAAGCTATTAACACATCATTTGCGGTTGCCCCTCTTCACTGGATCATTAGTGATAGTGACGAAGCCATTATTGTTGAGGTTTCAAAACAATATGGAATGAAAGTCTTTGATGACAAAGTTGGCGTTTTAACTAATAGCCCTGACTTTAACTGGCACCTTACTAACCTTGGTAACTACACCGGTTTAAACCCACATGACGCTACAGCCCAAAGCTGGAACGGTCAAAAAGTTGCTCCTTGGGGTGTAGGAACTGGTAGCTTAGGTCTGCCTGGTGACAGCATTCCAGCCGACCGTTTTGTTAAAGCTGCTTACTTAAACGTAAACTATCCAACTGCTAAAGGTGAAAAAGCAAACGTCGCTAAATTCTTTAACATCTTAAAGTCTGTTGCCATGATCAAAGGCAGTGTAGTCAACGATCAAGGCAAGGACGAATATACTGTTTATACTGCATGCTACTCTTCTGGAAGCAAGACTTACTACTGTAATTTTGAAGATGATTTTGAATTAAAGAC
>CAMFQH010000118.1:0-5043 GCA_945980025.1 uncultured Lactobacillus sp. | reverse complement strand
TTTGTAGGTGTCTGTTTTCGTATGGTTTCCTTATAATTTTTTCTTGATAGCATTATTAACCTTCCTAAATACAAGTCTTAAAATTTAAACAAAATTTATTCTTTAACACTTTCATTCTACTTCACCGCCTGTAAATTATCAATTCTTCCAAGTAGACCTTTAGCATTATCCTTGGATGAAAACACATCAGCATCTAAACAACATTTATTGTAGCGAGATACCACCCTCCTTGTGGTCATTTGCTTAGCGTAAGTAACGATCAGTTCAATCATGATTAGTAGCGAGACCGCCGTTGACGGAATCTTTTTTCAATCAGACAGTTCATGTTGTTACCAATTAGGATACAAGCTAATGTGTATTAGTCATAACTTTAATTGGAGACTATTAATAATTACAAGTATCAAGCCAACATTAATGGCCCACATAATGAGTACCAAACAATAAATTCAAAATTATTAAACAGATTTCTGTAACTTCTTCATATTTTTGGCTTGCCCCTGCTTTCCCTTCCCCATTGTTATATTGTTATTAATTGAGCCAATACAAAACAGTTCGTGCCAAATTCCAGACACGAGCTGCTTAAAAAATCATTCTATTTTCTCATCGGTACTTCTTAATGAAATATCAAAATGTAAAATCTCACTGCTGATCCTAAAAATATAGTCCGCATGCATCACTTAAGGCCCATATTGATTTACTTTGCATTTAAAAGAAAAGAAAATTCAATATCCCGATCAGCCGGAATGTGGTATTGCTCTTCCACATCGGCACCCCAGCTATCGATACCGCCAACACCACGAACGGCACCGGCGACCACGAGAACAGTCCGCCGAGCCAGCGGCAATTCCTCAATATGAGTGGCGTTTTCCAGTTCTTCGGCCGTGTACGGCAAGCAGCTAAAGTTGATCGGCTGGTCATCCTTGGCTACCCGCAAGCTGAATGGCGCCCGGTCATGATCAGCATTGTTCTGGGTGGTGTTCCGGGTGATCTCAACCCAGTCCGTGGCCATGTGCATCCCGTTCTCCTGAGGAACCAGGTACTTGGCCACCGGCAGTCCCTTCACTGTGAAGGTCCCGCGTGTTGCGCCAGCCATCCGATCCGGATAAGTTTCACCGGATAAGCCGGCGTAGGTGTACCCGGTGGCTTCCGTCGGCACAATCAGCCGTAGTCCACAAACTGGCAGTTCAGGCAGTCCTGCCTTCCCAGCATAGTAGACGCCCACCTTGATCTGACCATCCGCCTGAACCTCATAACTGACCGTGACATGGGTAGATGGGATGGTCAGGGTCGCAAAGGTGTAGCTGATCACAACCCCGTCGGTCACTTCGTCACCCGTGAAGTCGTTGGTCCGTGGCGCCACCGGTAGTTCATCAAAGTGGTGGTCACCGACGGTCAGGTCAATACCAACACACTTCTGGAAGAGGTCAGCGCCGACCCACTGGGCGGAGCGAACGTTAAAGCCGTTCCCCCGGTCGTTGTCCGTCGTGGCCCGCCAGAAGGTCGGGGTTGGCACCCGGTAGAGCCACTCCTTGCCCTTGATCTTCATTGATTCCAGTCCCCCACGCTCATAGCTGAAAATATAGTGGAAGTCGTCACCAGCAACCCCGAGGGCGCCGTCGCCGTAAATGACGTGTAATTTATTTGTGTAAGCCATAGTAGTACCGTACCTCCTGCATTGCTGGTTTTGGTGTCCGGTCCGTAAACATCAGGCCGTCACCCGAGAATTCGTAGTCTGAGTGCCGATCGTCGAAGTCACCGCCGTAGCGCATGACCTTCTGACCACTGATCGGATCCTTGACCGCGATTGCTTGGTCAATAAAACGCCATATAGTACCACTTTAAGCACCATATAGCATCCTACAAATAATTTTTCTTAATTACAATGAAATGTAATTTAACTAAATATGAATAACTATTTTTTGAGAACAGTTAATATTAGTTAATATCAAGTGGTTCTATTTCATCCTTATGAATATTATTTATATCCATGATTTCTTTTACGACTTGTAATCCTATCTTTTTAGCAAACTTCTTTTTCTTATTTTTAAAGCCAGCCTTCTTCGCTTGAAACATTTTTTGCAAGCATGGTAATAGAGACGTATACATATATAAGACTAGCCTTTCACCCTTTTCTAAGGCATTAGGGGTCATATACGGAACAGATTCATTTACAGATATAACCGTTCTACACCGATCATCCATTTTGAAACAAATATTATAATTATTACTATCGTCTACATTCAATTTTACTTCACGTAGGATTCCACCCGTACTAATGAAGGCCCTCGTTGCAATTAGTTTTATTGTTTCTTCAGACTTACTGGAAACAACATTTTCATCATCAAATACATTTCCCAAGAAACCAGAGATAGAAGTTATACCAATTTTGCTATTTAATTTTCCTTCATTTTCGGAATAAAGATAGACTAACCAATTAAAAAAGTCGCTACTTAGATTTTCTACTTCTTCATAATTTGCCTTACCTATTAATCTCAGTACTCGATCAATTTGTTTTTCCCTTGATTCTTCAATTAAGATAAAGAATTTTTGATTCATTTCAAAGAAAATAATATCTATATTTTCTAAATTAGTTCTCTCTTTTTTAGGTAAATAATGATGATCGGAGTCAAATATTTTTCTTTTAGCATACTCTATACGAGCAGATGCTTCGACAAAGTTAATCTCTTTTCCGCCATATGAAAATGGCAAACTCTCTACCTCACCTATGTTATTCCAAGAATATCTATAATTTCTTTCCCCATCTGGAAGCCGTTTAAATTCTTCTTGATGACGTTTACTATGCCTTACTGGATCGTCACAATGTTCTGATCTCCATTGTTCAATGTCTTCTAGTGCTGTTATATTCTTTAGCTTAAAGATTGAAGTATATATACGACTATTCATCCGTTACACCCTTACACTTAAAATCACATATATGTACTTTACATAATAATGTACTAATCATTTTTTTCTTACTTTTCATAGCGTAATCTAACGAGATCTCTTGATTTTGAATTCTTTTTGGACAAATTTCCATTCCAACTGAGACTGTATATTTCTTATTAGCCTTTCCTTCGGAAAAATAACTGTTCAATACTAAAAAATGCAGTTGATTCATTTTCTCTGTAAAGCCTAATCCTTCTTGTTCTTTTCCTGAAAAATCCCACTTTTTATCTTCTTCAAGAGCTATATCAATATAGTTTGGATTAAAAAAGACTAGCAAATCAACATTTAATCTTTTCAGCATCCACATTGTCAGACTTCCGCCTGGAGTTATTTCATAATGCATATTAAGCCTTTGTGGCTCATATATATTATTATTTGGCTTAAATTTAACCTCATTCTGCTCACTTGTGATGTTTATTTTCATTGGAAAAAGAATATTTGTATATACATGATCTAAAATGGCAACTATACAGGTTACAAAAAATGTTACTAATAAACTTACTATCGTATTTTGAAGTGACCTATTATGAATTCCCATATTAATTAATAATTTCAATAATATATTAGCCTTATTGCTAACAATAATAGCCGTTAAAAAACCAACTAAGAACTTAGCTAAGGCTTCAAATACACTTTTCATTATTTAAAGCCTCATTTCCTACATTCACTATATCTATAAGCGTCTTAATTTCTTCGCCACTTTTTTCAAAATGTAGAATGCCTTTCTGAGTCAATTTTATTTTATTTCTATGTGTTTTCGAGAAAAAAGTTGCACTTAATATATATTTATATTCGTCACTCACTAAGTCAAGTAGAAGCTCTCTTGAAACTCTATCGTCTTCATCGCAAATTATCTCTCTATTATCACCATCATTTGTTTCACAATCTAAAAATGATATTCCTATTCTTTCTAAATTCAAAATCAAAAAAGCAAATTTTTGATCGGTCATTATTGCCTGTTTAATACCATACTCAATCCATTTAGCAAAAAATTCTTTTTCATTTAAAAGGCTATTTAGTTTCTGTGGATTATACTGAATTGCAAATGATCCATTAATTTTTCCTTCAATATAGTCAATATTCTCTTTTTTAAAATAGTCGCTGAAATTTTTATGCTGATCTTCTTGGTACAATATTTTATAGCTTTTCATAAAAATTCCGACTTTCTTTCATTCTAGCTTACTGTTTAAATAATACATTATGATTGCTTTACAATATAATTTAAATAAATCAAAAAGGAAACCTCTTTATGTAAGTCTAGCGTAAATTCTCTAAATACTTCAACTACAATCTATAAGAATTATTTTTTAATGTATTTTTACATCAATTATTTTAATTTCTGGCTTATAACTGCCTTTCCTACCAAATTTAAGCCTCTACAAATGCCATTATCTTAGGCTTTTCTCTTCATATTTCCCCATGACATTACTCAATAGTCGAAGGAGTAATTTCTAAAGCTAGGATCAAATAGCTTGATTAAAAAAGTCGAGAGTTATTTTTTCAACAATGCAATCTTTATCTGACTAAAGCCTTAATAAGAAACATTACTTCATCTCATTACCAAGCCAAAATAATATATAAAGTCATCAAAGATGATTATATTATTTTTTGCACGTTATTCTCTATTGCTTTAATTTGCAATATAAGCCCCTCAGAACGCTATAAAGGCTTATTCGATAAGTTATTCAAATCATAAGATAAAACGCCACACAACGCTATACTAAGTGTTATATGGTAGCTTATAAATTCTAGGTTCTTCACCTTACTATACTTTTCATTCATTTCATAAAAAAGGCTTCATCTCTCTAACTGAGAAACGAAGCCTTCATTTTTTATGCTAGCTTTTTCACCTAATCTTTTTTATTAAATTTGGTGTATTTCTGGTGTACACACACCATAATTACCGACTTTTCCAAGAATTAAGTCTAAAGTAGGCCGTTGCACTAAAGACGTCTAAACGCCTTTATATCAACCATCTAGCTTACTTCTTGTTATTCTTCTTTTTCTTGGAACCGTTCTTTTGTTCCTTTTCCGGACGCATCGTTGGGAAGAGGATTACGTCACGAATTGACTTTGCATCAGTAAGCAGCATTACAA
>CAMFQH010000117.1:0-5124 GCA_945980025.1 uncultured Lactobacillus sp. | reverse complement strand
ATGATCGGAAAGGAGAGACCGCAGGGCTCGACCCGATCAGGCGAGATATGACTTCCCGCGCCACAGCTGCTTTGCGTCCTGCACCATGTAACCTAAGAACCAACTGTTAGCATCACCCTCGTTTAGTGATACAATGAATATATCGTAATATTGATTTATGCTATGAATCTCGGAGTCGCATTATGCGGCTCTTTTTTGTTCTTTTCAGCTATACCAATCCAACTGCGGATAAGTGGCTTTATGTAAAGTAGCTCTATCCTTACTCTCCCAAGGGCAAAAATCGGCAAAAAAATGCACTTGTGAAATTTCGACCGTATACAAAAAGAGAACCCCGGTATTACGGGATTCTCTTTTCTGTTTTTTAAAAACATTCACAATTATACCAATTTTTTAGGGAAACAAAAAGACGGTCATAAGACCGCCCACGTTTTTGCATGTTCTCGCTATGTCGAGCACATAATATTAGTTCTATAATTATTATAGCATGATAAAATGGTTTTGGCATGTTCTTGTGCCCCTACACTGCCGCAAGGCTAGAAAGGAGCTTAAGCTTATGTCTGATGCCATAATATTAGTTCTTACAATTGCACTCTTGCATGAGCTTCATTTAGTTCTTCATGAACTGAATGAATTGTTGAAGCATTAATGTGCTGTAGTCGCCGAAAGGCGGCTATTTTTATTGCTTTAGGATTCCATATTTATAAACGTAGCCATTAATTTTCTTTTCTAACTCTTGATAGCTGGGCAAGAATAGCTTTGTATAAGTTGGTGTCTTCTTGGTTTTTATCATTAAACGCCTAATTTGTTCCCAACCAGCGTCCCAACGCATAAGATTATATTCTGGATAATCTTCGTTTAAAATTTTTCTGATGCTAAACGTCTCTTTAATAACTAACTTAGAAAGCTCCAATACAGTTTTAGCCTCTTTACTTATGTACTGATCGTGGTTCTTTAGCCATAAATAAGTAAAGCGTTCATCATCCTTTTCTAGATCAAATCCCATTTTTGAATAATAGTTTTTATCAGCTAATTCTTTTATTTCTGCTTTGCTTAACCAAAAGAATTCATTCTTTACATCATATGTTTTACCTAGGTATTCCACATTAGATAATGAAGCTTGGTAACTATATGTATTGAAAAGACCATATATTACCATGTCCGTAATAGCTTCTTTATTTTGTAAAAAGTCATTCGAAGGCTTATGCAATGCATCTTTATCATTAACCCAACTATGTTTGATGGATTTTCGAGCTGCAAAATTAATCATACATCTTTCAAAGTCATCTTTCGTAATTGGGATACCTCGTTCACGGCTACAATCAGCTGAAAATAGTCCTGTTTCTCTAGGTCCATACTGAACCATATTCCCTTTAAACCATGCATATCCCATAGCATCATTAGGATAATAATTCTTAGGACGTCTCTTCGCTAGTTTGAATATAGAAGTAAATAATGGGGTATCTTCATGAATATCTTTTTCAGGAACTTTAGTGAAAGGTTCTCTAACCCAGTCGGCTAGACCGTCTCCTTTATCATCTTCACTTAAAGTATGAACATATAAATCTTTTATCCCATTTGGAGTACTTTCCTTAAGCATTAAAGGAAATTTATTTTGAACTTCATTTAGGGTTTCATCGGTCTTACTAGTTAAGACTGTAAAGCTAATTCCCCAGTCATTTGTAGTACCACTAAACTCCCCTGAATTGAACAAGAAACCTGATTTAAAATCGAACTTTTCAAATATCGCTTTCTTAAGTCCATGAAACTTCTTTCCACCAGTCATGTATTGAGTCTTGCAGAAAAAGGCTATGACTACATGAGTTAAATTAAAAGCCTTTACTAACATCAATATACGATAGAAAAATTGTGCATACAGATTTTCAGAAGCGCCTCCTATATTCATGTGCGCTCTCACCTTAGTATCAGCTAATCCTCCCTTGCTCTTCTTACCTACTGTATTACCTGCTGCAGCATATGGAGGATTCATGTAGAAGACAATAGGTTTATTTTGAAGTAGTGCTTGGACTAAATCTGGAGCATATTTATTCAACTTGGATGTCTCATAATTCTCAGTATTTATATCGACATCATCATTTAAGAAATCATATTGAAAAGCCACGTTTTCGGTGTTATACATGTTACCCATTTGTAACTCTGCGTCAAATAAAGTGGACATATAAAGGTTCTTAAACTTATAGTCTCTAGTAAGATTCTTTGAACCAGCAGCAGCGTCCCAAACATAATATTTGTCTTTCCAATCTGCTCCTAATTCTTTACCTATTTGGGCTACTGCTTCGTTTGCCCATATGGTCGGAGTCCAGTATTCCCCTGAGAATCTTCTGGCTGTTTCTTTTAGTAATACGTCACCAACAGCAGAAATAGATTTGATTTCGTCAGCTGTATAGTTGGTATCGAAGCGTGAGAAGAAGGCATACCAGTTACGACCATTTACTCTATATTTGGTATAAGTACCGTCATCACGCATTAAAATAGCTGTATTATTTTTTAGAACAAAAGCATCATGATCAGTCAATGCTTTAATAAACATGCTAACTAAGTCTTGATCGGAAGCTACCTTAGTTTTATCTTGGGTAACCAAACGAAGAAATTCATCATATACACCACGAATATTAGCTTGATTAACTGGTATCTTTTGTATATTTTCATCTAACTCTGTTGAGGCTAAGTCAGCTGCTAATCCTATAATGTCATTAATATCAAAATCCTTACTATTAATATCGTAGACATAAGGATTAATATTTTGGTCATCATCTAATTTATGTAATATCTCAACTGGTTCTAAGGTGTCATAAAAGCCGCGTGGTGAGTATTTGTCCCAATCAATGTCTAAATCTAAATAAGGATATAAAACCCTAGCATTTATAACAAAGGCTTGATCTACATCCGCAGCCAATACAACATTAGGCATTTCAATATTAAGCTTATTTCCCTTCGCTATGTGCTGCTGAATATGCTTAAGATAGATGATGACCTGACCCAGTATTTTTTCCTGTTCAAGACGCTTATCCATCTTCACATCATCTTTAAACTCTGCAATAAGATTTAAAGCAACAGTAATGCCATGAACGAACATTAATCCATCAGTATCTAATAATTTCTCTACGTGAGTAGCGTATTGGCCTCTATTGGCATCTGTATCCTTAGCTGCATAAAAGTTAGCCGTACTACGTGCTAAACTGTTACTTCTACTTTTACTTTTATTTTTGGAATAATCTGCAAAACAATAGTTTAAGACCTTGTACCACTGTGCTTGAACTACCGGTTCTTGACTTACGCCTTTTATACTGGCCTTTTCTTTTAAGGCTGCTAAAAAATCTTTCTGATAACTTTTAGGATATCTACGCCAGTTAATTCCATTACTTGCCATTCTATATTCCTTTACTTGTTCCTACCAAAATGCCGTTGCCACCAACTCTGGCGCGGCTTCTCAGATTCTGAAGTTTGTTGATTATTGGCTGCTTTTTCTGAACTTGACTGCTCAGGCTTCATCTCAGCATTGCCTTGTGCCGTCTGTAGTCTCTTAGGATCTTTATCAACCAAATTTAACGTTTGTGCGTTGTTAGTTAATTTTGTTAACGCCGTAATCTGATTATCTTTAACCGTGAGCTGATCCTTCATATCTTCATATGCATGTTTGGAGGTTTCGATAGTTTCCCTTAATGAATCGATGGTTTCATCTTTAGACTTCAACACTTCATCAAACTGTTTCTGTTGATCTTCTAACTGTTTTTTTAACGTTAAAATATAATCATCTTTGCTGAATGCGTGACTTTGTGCTTCTTTCTTGGTCTCAGGCTCACTCAATTCTTTTTTTAACGCGTTAAAATCTGTTAATTTAAAAAGCTCTCTTTTGCCTTCTTTTTTAACAGCGTTAATTTTATTGCGTTCAATAAACCGAGTCACACGCATCGGGTTAGTGCCCAGTGCATCAGCGATCTTAGACTTAGTTAATAGTTCTTCGCTCACCTTTTAACACCTTTCTAACGCTGATTAACGTTAAAATTTATTGTTAGTTTTTGTTATTATCAGTGTCTTTTTCTTTTTCTGCCATTAGTATATCATTTTGCCATTTGGTAAAAGTATTCATCATAGTTATATAGAGATAGTTACGTGGATTTTTGATTTCACCAGGTTTGGCAGTTCTCATCTTGTTAAAGTATCTCCTTAGTCTTCTAGTTACCTCACGCTTCAATTCATCTTGATAATCTTCAAAGTATAATTCATGTCTGCCAATCTGCTCGATTGCTTCTTTTCTACTGTCGTTAGCAGCATTTAAAATGACGCTGATGCAATCATGAGCCGCCTCAGGGGTTTTAAACCATAAGGTAATCAAATCTATTGATTCCTTATTAAGGAACATAGGGGCGCCCTTATCGCTTGTCAGGATACTTCCTAAATGTTTAAGAAGATCATTGTCTTGTTTGACCACTATTTCTTTAGGATAAGAATCAGGGGAGAAATTCCACTTTTGAGTATCAGTATTAGTATCTTTAATAGTATCTGAATTATTCTTATCTTTATTTGTCCCCATTTTGGGGAAGTCGCTCTGCTCTAAGGCTGAAGTGCCCTTGTTGCAGATTTCACTATCAGACTTTCCTTTAATATCAAGACTTCCCTGGTTTGAACCTCGACTCCCCATTTTGGGGAATCCGCTCTGCTCTAAGGCTGACACTTGTGAAGCTTGTGAAATTGAGATTAGATCAGTTGGATCATAATCCGGTTGTAAAAGATAGATCCTGTCAGGGAAGTTTTTCTTCTTCTTAGGATCAAACCCTTGTTTCTCAATTTCCAAAAGATCGCAATCCATCAAATGCTTTTTAACTCTGCTGACCTTATTCTTACCGATGTGAAGCAGCTCTCTTAGCTCCTCAATGGTGAAGTAGACGTAAACGTCGCCTTTCTCGTCAATCCAGTTATTGGACAATGAGTAGCGGTATCTATCCTTGATAAGCATGTAAGCGACTCTATCGTCGTTGGATAGATCAGCATATTTTTTGTTCTCTGATAAGAACTTAGGAAACTTCCAGAACAGTTCAGAATTAATCTGAGTGGAACTATATCTTTGCATAAAAAATACCTCCAGAAGCTCGTATTTGCGAACTT
>CAMFQH010000116.1:0-5147 GCA_945980025.1 uncultured Lactobacillus sp. | reverse complement strand
TAAACCTTCAAAATTATTGCCAGAAAGCTGGTGTTAATTATGAAAGCCCTTCATAGAAATATTTTAGAGCGTCTTGATCAAATTATCAATGATACTGGAAAGCATATTCACGATTTTATTAATGATCCACATGCCTTCACTAGAAAGCGCACCTTGGATGCAGCTACGGTCATTAAAACTACTATTAATATGCAAGGTGAAGATTTAACTAGCGAGTTATTTAGAGCCTTTGGCAAAAATGCGATTGAAAAGAATGACAAAGTAGTTAGTACTTCTGCCTATGTTCAACGCAAAGGTCAACTTTCACCCGCTTGTTTTAAGCATATTCTGACTGTATTTAATCAGAATTTATTTAATATCCAGTTACTTGATCATAAATATCGTTTATTTGCCATTGATGGTTCCGACTTTAATCAAATTTGGAATCCTAAGTCAGAAAATATCGTACAAGCTTCCAATCACGAGAGAAAACCATATTGTCAAATTCATGTTAATGCATTCTATGATCTGTTAAATAATACTTATCAAGACTGCATCTTTCAGCCCAAATCCAAGATGGACGAACGTAAAGCAGCTGTCCAAATGCTTAAAAATTTAGATTGCGGACCATATATAGTCACTATGGATCGAGGCTATAGCAGTTTTAACATGATTGAAAATTGCAATCGTCTGCCTAATTGTTTTTACATAATACGTACTAAAGCGGGACATGGTGCGATTAAAGAAATAGCCGCGTTGCCTGATCAGGAATGCGATAAGGATATTGCTTGCTGGGTAACTACATCAGGCTATTATTACACAACTCATAAAGCCGCAGAGAATGTTCATCATGTTCAACACTTTTATCGTCAGTATATCAAATATCGGTCTAAAAATACTAGAGATGACAGCTGGGACTTTGAAGAATTATGTTCAATAAAATTTCGTGCCTGTAAATTTAGAATTAATGATCCTAAGTCAGGCAAAGAAGAATGGGAAGTCGTTTTAACCAATCTAAATAGAACTGATTACCCTTTAAAAAGGATTAAAGAAATCTACCATTTACGCTGGGGAATTGAAACTTCATTCAAAAAATTAAAATACGCCTTGGGAAGCGTACAGTTTCATTCTAAACAGGACAGATTTATTGAAATGGAGATCTATGCTCATATGATTATGTTTAACGCAGTCAGTCAAATCGATGCGCAAGCATATATACCGCAAAAAAACTGTAAGTATCAGTATGCGATCAATTTTAAACAATCGTGCTTTATTGTCCAAGCCATGTATATAATTTCTTCTTCGACTAAGATCTTCAAGAAAATTCTTATTCAAATTAGCCACTATACAATTCCTATCAGACCGGGAAGAAAAGATCAAAGAAATCTCAAGCCTAAGTCAGCCGTATATTATTTGTATCGTGTAGCCTAATTTCTAAACAAGATTAGGTCTTATTTGGCATGAAAAAAAGATCATCCAAATACGATAAATTGTAAGTGAATGATCTAAAAGCTTAAACTATCAATTTGTCAATGTCTTAACTTAATGACATTGTGTAGAAAACCTTAGTGTTTTTTATTTAATTACATTATGCTAAAAAATCGGTTGCTTCAAGTACACGAACACACGCGTCATGTTTAATACCAGTTTGAACTAATGTTAAGTAGCCATCTTTTGGATTTCTCTTAAACAATACTAAATCACGTGACATTTGGTTGGCACATAATAAGTAAGTACCATCTTTACTTAAATCAAAATCACGTGGGGATACGCCTTGAGTTTTAATTGTTTGAATCTTCTCCAGATGTGCACCACCATCAATTACTCTATAAACAGCCAATGAATCATGTCCACGATTAGAAGAGTAAACAAATTTACCATCAGCAGAAACTCTAATACCGGCTGATTGATTATGACCTGCATAACCTTCGGGAATATTTGAGTAGTTTGCAATTCTATCAATATGTCCTGTTTCAGGATCATAGTGAACAACAGCGGTCTTACTACCTACTTCATTTAATACATAAATATAGTTATTAGTGTTCTTATTAAAGGCTAATTGACGAGGACCAAAACCTGGTTCTACTTCATACTCATAAACCTTCTTCAAACTTGCATCATCATTTACATCATAAACTAATAATCTGTCATGTCCTAAAGAACAAACAATTAATCTACCATCAGGTAGTAATCTTGTATAGTGAATGTGTGCAGCATCTTGAACAGCTTTAGGTCCACGTCCTTCAATAGGATAACGATGTGAATCAATAAATTGATAATTATCATCAAGTTTCCAGGTTAAGATTGCATTTGTGTTGTAATTAGCAGCAAAAGCCATTTTACGTTTATCATCAAGATAAACATATGAAGGTACTGTATATTTCAATTTATTCCAATAGAAAAGATGATCAAAATAGTTGTATGCTTCATATGATCCTTTTACTGATTGATCAAGCATTGATTCTGAAATTAATTTTCCCTTACCAGTTTTGGGATCAATATCGAATATACCTACACCACCAGTCTTATCATCCTTGGTAATAACAGCGGCAAGTTTATGATCTTTAATTGAATAGTTAAAGAAGGCTGGATTTTCAGCTTTCGTTACTAAATCAATATCTGTAATCTTACCTTTATCAGTATCTAAAGTGGCTGCATAAATTCCTTCTGAATTATTATGCTTTCCACCAGTATAACTATCTGCAGTATAACCACCTAATAAAAATTTATCGATCATTTTTCGTTTCCTCTAATCATCAATAGTAACAGTCTTACATTGTTTAATAATTTCTGGTTTTAATTCTTGTCCAATTCCTGGTCTATCAGGAACATGAACATGACCATTAACCGGAATAAGGTCATCATAAACGGCAGCAGCTCTGTCTTTCTTATACAAAGCACGTTGATATACTTCATGAATAAAGAAATTAGGAATAACTGCCTCAACTTGCAAAGCAGCGGCAATTGCAATTGGAGATCCACAAACATGGACTTGAGCATTAATGTCATAAGTGTATGCCATATCACAAATCTTCTTTGTTTCTGTAATACCACCTGCTAAAGTTAAATCTGGCTGAACAATATCCAATGAACGGTCCTCAAACATTTGACGAAATCCCCAACGAGTAAATGTTCTTTCACCACCTGCTATTGGCATAGGTACTGAATTATGAACAATCTTGTAAAAATTAGAATTCATTGGATCTACAGGTTCTTCATAATACAAGATATCTAATGGGGCAAAAGCTTTTGCCATTTTAATTGCAGAAGTCGTATCACTATTAGCATGCATATCTAAGATAATGTCAAAGTCTGGGCCAGCAGTATCTCTAATTGCTTTAATTCGATCATAAGCAACTTTAATTACACTTTGATTAACGGGACCTTTAGTTACCCAAGGTTTCTTAGGATCTAGTCCCCACATGATTGGATCAAATTTTAAACAATCATAGCCCTGAGCCATCACTTTCTTAGTTACTTCAGCATAATCTTCAGGAGTTGAAAGTTTTGGCTTTTTAGGATCAGGAGCTTCTCCCCAGTTATATTGAAGTTGGCTTGCATAAGATCTCAAATTATCATTTGTCTTACCACCTAATAATTGGTAAACAGGTGTTTTATAGTACTTACCTTTAATATCCCACAAAGCAATATCAATCGCACTAATAGCAGCATAAGGAATTACCCCACCTGCAATACCCCAATAAGTTTTTCTTTGAAGTTTGTTCCAAATTGCTTCAATTTTCATTGGATCTTCGCCAATTATCATATGAGCAAAATCTTGAATCATGCCATATCCTGCTCGCCAACCTTTTCCGTAAGCAAGGCCTGCTTCACCGAATCCAGATATTCCCTCATCGGTATTTACACGAACAACTACTGGGGACCATTCTTCTTTAGATCCAGAACCATTCCCATTGAAACTTACATCTGGACTTGGAACTTTCATTATATCAACACTTGTAATTTTCATAATTCTCTCCATTCCATAAAAAAATATGTTTGAGAGCGCTTTCTTACACTTCAACATTAATAATAGTTATTTTAAATG
Organism: uncultured Lactobacillus sp.; assembly: GCA_945980025.1. GTDB lineage: Bacteria > Bacillota > Bacilli > Lactobacillales > Lactobacillaceae > Lactobacillus. The sequence goes on along the minus strand of CAMFQH010000116.1, from coordinate 1,120 downwards.
ACTTATAACAGTTCCAAATGGTTCATCACAAGAAATTTTAGTATCTGTATATTTGTTAGCGCTTTATTTACTATAAAGTTAGATATTTATATGGGAGGTATTATCGTGAAAAAAGTATTACTTAGTGAAAAAATTGATGACTCAGGTATCAAACTTTTGAAAGATAACGGCTTTGACGTAATAGTTTCTAAAGGTATAGATACAAAGAACATGAAAGATGGGCTTAAAGATGCTTACGGTGTAATTATGAGATCTACTCCTTTAAATAAGGAAATGATTGATGCAGCACCAAATCTAAAGATTATCGCTCGTACCGGTACAGGTTTTAATTCAGTAGATATTGATGAAGCCAATAAAAAGGGCATCTTAGTTGCAAGAGTTAACGGTGCCAATTCAAATGCAGTTGCTGAATATGTTTTAACAACAATGCTCATTCTCTCAAGAAAAATTGCGCACGCAAATTCAATGTTAAGAGAAAAGAAGAATGAATTAGCAGAAGACGGTTCTCTTCCAAACTTTGCTGGAAAATATGATTTAAATGGTCATGAATTGAAAGGCAAAACATTAGCCATTTTAGGTTTAGGACATGTAGGCCGTATCACAGCCAGATTTGCCGAAGCATTAGGTATGAAAGTTATTGGTTATGATCCTTACTTAAAGCAAAATCAAGTTAAATGGCCATTATTAGATGATATAAATGATATTTATCCACAAGCAGATTTCTTAAGTATTAATATGCCATTAACAGATGAAACCAAGAATATGATCTCAATGAAGCAAATTAAGATGATGAAGAATTCTGCTATCATTATTAATTCAGCCCGTGGTGGTATTGTTAACGAACATGACTTAGCTGAAGCATTAAATAATAATTTACTTGCTGGTGCTGCTCTTGACTCATTCAATCCAGAACCACCAACACCAGATAATCCTTTATTTAATGCGAAGAATTTAATTATGACACCGCACATGGCCGGAACTACTATTGAAGCATGGCAAGCATTAAGTACTGGCGCTGCTCAAGCAATTGTTGATTATGCTAATGGAAAAATGCCCCAATTTCCAGTTAACCCCTGTCTCTTATACACATCTGACGCTGCCGACGAAGGCTTAGGTGTAG
>CAMFQH010000115.1:0-5197 GCA_945980025.1 uncultured Lactobacillus sp. | reverse complement strand
CTTTCATGAGATAATTTCTTTTTCTTTACGATTCTCATGTTAATGCAAATCATTCCAAAGCAATTTGGTGTTCTTCGGGATTTTTTTAAATAAATCTTTGTTGATTTAACAGGCTTTTTAAGGCCTTAAATGCGGTTTAAAGGAAAAAATAGCTTCAAACCGGGAAATTTTTCACTACCTCAACAAAAGACAATGAATGTACATCAAACAATATTTCTTTAATCTTTGAACAATTTGCAATAAGTACCGTAATTAATTTTTGGCTCTTTTGCTTTTACAATGTCATAACAACGGTAAACCTCATTGAGTTTATTTTCATACCATTTCTTAGCTTCATTACATGAAAGCGGAATAATATCTATACAATCTGAGCAATTCGACCAAGATCGGTAATACCAGAAAATTTGAGGGAATCTGCCATCTGAACTATGACTACCTCTAATGCGTTTGGCATATTTACTATCTTCATTACCGTGACCATAAAGAAAATATTTATTCTCAGTTGATCGATAAAGGGCTTCTTTGTAATAACGGGTGTCTCTACTAGAATAGGAACTTTCAAACTCAGAAATTAATTTTGATTTATCCGTATCATATAAGACACCGTTATAAGATTTCTTCATAGCAGATTTTTCCTTTCATTAACTATTTTTCATTGTCGCCTTTATGTTTAAACAATTCGCAGTAGGTCTCGTATGCTCCTGTGATATCTTGGTCACGATAAACTCTTTCAAGATTTTCCTCGTACCATTTTTTAGCTTCTTCGGTTGAAAGAGGTATAAGATCATAGCCGCCTGCCCAAGCTCCATTACCTTCGATACGTTCAGCATATTTACTTGCTGCATTGCCTTTACCATATAAGAAGAACTTACCTTCAGGTGTTCGATAAAGTCCTTCTTTGAAGTAATTAAAGTCATTAACTGGATAACCGCTTTCATAGTCATCAATCAATTCGGCATTATCTGAATCATACAAGGTGCCTTGGTAAAATCTTTTCATAATTATTCTTCCTTTCATAAATTGATTTCTTTTTTTCTTTACAATTGTTTTAACAAAAATCATTCCAATGTAACTTAGTGCTCTTCGGGATTTTTAGGAATAAATTTTTATTGATTTAATAGGCATTTGAGACTCTAAAATATGGTTTAAAGGAAAAAATGTCTTTAAACCGGGAAATTTTTACCACCTCAATAAAAGGCGGTGAATGTACCTCAAATGATTTATCTTCAAGCATTCTTATTCATCCTTTCTCTAATCTTTGAATAATCTACGAAATGTGTTGTAATTTGGATCTGGGTCCTTCGCTTTTGTAATGTCATAGCCAGTGTAAACTTGATCTAATTGCTCTCGATACCAGTCTTCCGCTTCTCCGATAGATAGTGGATTTAGTGCACTTCCGCCAGTGCTACAACCGTTGAACAATTGCGAGTATTTACTCATAGCACCACCTCTACCAACTAAGAAAAACTCACCCTCTGGAGTTTGATAAAGGGCTTCTCTATAGTAGCGATCATCAAATGAAGAACATGGAGCACAATTCTCAGCAATTAATTTTGAATTATCTGTGTCATATAGATAGTCATTGTAGAATCTTTTCATAATAGTATTTCCTTTCTTAAAGCGAACTCTTGTTTGATTAATAATCTTTTTAAGATTTAAAATGTGTTGTAAAGAACAAACACCTCTGCACTTAATAAAAGAGGGAGATCGTATATTGAACAGCATTTTTAATCCTCCTTATTCAGCCTCTTCTTTATCTTTGAACAATCTGCAAAATGTGTTGTAATTTGGATCTGGATCTTTAGCCTTCGTAATATCGTAGGCAGTGTAAACATTGTCTAATTGCTCTCGATACCAGAACTCTGCGTCCCCAAAGCCGTAAGGGATTAATGCTGGATTGTCATAATATTTACTTCGTGGTCCACCGTCACCCTTTAAGAAAAATTTTCCATCCTGTGTTTGATAAAGAGCTTCATTCCATTGACGTTCATCTTCAAAAATATATGGACCATAAGCTTTAGCGATTAGCTTAGACTTGTCAGTGTCGTACATATAACCATTGATTAATTCTTTCATGTTATTTCTTCCTTTCATGAAATAATTTCTTCTTTACGTGTCGTATGTTAGTTAAAAAAATCCCGAAGAGCTCGGTACTCTTCGGGATATCTAAAAATAAATTTTTGTTGATTTAATAGGCTTTTCACGGTCCTAAATATGGTTTAAAGGAAAAAATACCTTTAAACCGGGAAATTTCCTACCACCTCAATAAGAGGCGGTGAATGTACAGTAAATGATTTATGTTTAATCATTTATTTTCTTCCTTTCGTAAAATAGTTTTTAATTTAGTGCTCAATTCGAGTCCCTTCAACAATATAGAAATATGGGTCTCCTGCTTTATTGCTTGATAACGCAAAAGCACGACCATTCATTCGAGAAACCTTATCAACAATTTGATTCCAAATTGCATTAAGTCGGCTTTGCCCGCCTGGGGTTTCAGGAATACGAATTTTTACTTCGATTTTATTTTTCTTTACCTTAACTTTTGACATTTTAATGTAAGAATTAAATTTGTAAGCTTCATTGTATGCAGCACTCCCCTTAGGAAGATTATCAAGCGGCTGTTCTATAAAACTTACTAATTCTCGTTTCTGCGTCCAACTAAGGTAACGATAGTAGAACGAACTTTTTTGTTTCATAGTATTTTCTCCTTACTTGTATAATAAGTTGGACATAGCAAAGGCAATACCTGGTAAGGGTGTTCATCATCAATTACTTGAATCAGTCCTGTCCCCTTGCCTGTAGGAATTACGATGCCTTCAGGATCAAGATCAGGGAACAAAAATTGCGTTGTTTTGCGGTTGATATTACCCAACTGAATTAATACATTCATTTGCTCACGCACAGAAGTTGGAACACTAGTATGATCAAAGCGTTGACTTACTAGTACTAAATGTACATGAGTTGCACGTCCTAATAATGCAATTTGTGATAAGAGAGCAAAGAAAGTATCTTTAATATTCTTATTAACACCTTCTGAAAGTGCCAGAACTTCATCAATTACTACTGTCACATGCTTAAAAGTAGTATTCGGATTATTAAAAAGAGCTTGTTGCCTCTTATGAATTAACTTCAAACGTTCACTTAAGACATCGTTAATCTGTGCTACAAAATCAGATTTTGAACGATCTGTAGCAGGATAAATCACCCTAACGCCATTAGCCTTAGCCCAACGACTTGGCTCATCCATTTTCGGATCAATCACTGTAATGAATCCACCTTCATCAACATGCTTCAGGCATTCTAATAGGTAGGTTAAAAAGTACGACTTACCTTAATTTGTTAGCCTGAGCCGGAATTTCCAGCGATTGCAACGCTTACAGTTTTGTTGTAGTCAATACTCAAATCTTTCATGATTTGAATCTTGCTACCATTTTGAGCAGTAAAATCTTCAAGATTAGTAACTACTAAGCGCCTTGAAATTCCTTTTTTCCAGGGGAAATATAAGGCTCTTTGTACATGAATATCTCGTGTATCAATTGGCACAAAGTACGCTGTATTTTGCTTTAAAAGTGTATAACTTGGATAAAGCGAAACATTCAGGATCTTGAAAATATGCTGATAAAAGTTATCATCGATTAAGTATCCAGCGGGCATCCGCGGAATAAACTTAATCCCACCTTTATCCAAATCAATGGAAAAGCTATTGGTATAACTACTCTCGCCTTGCATGTCAGAACCTAGAGCCATGTTGATGCTTTGAGTAATGTATCTTTTAAGTTCATCAGTATTCATCTACTTAACTTCCTTTACATCATCGGCCTTAAAGTACACATCGTATCTAGTTTGAAAAGCTGTAATGTTATCAAAGGTTACAACAGACATGTACTTAGGCAAAGTTACCTTTTTAGGGAACTTTACTTGAAAGTACTCTGCACCGTCTTGGGTAAAACCAGCTTTGTAACTAGCGATTTTATCTGTAGGCTTACCATCTTCCCAGACGTATTGAGCCACCGGCTCAGTACTTAATGAGTAGATAGGTTTGTTCTTATCTAAGTTTTCCCATACAGCTTCTACACTGTAACTACTTCTGTTGTTTTTTCTTCTCATGATTTGTTTCCTTCTTTCTAGTAAGGTGTTATTTGTTTTCCTTACTGTCACTAGTTTCGCACAACATTAACTTCCCAAAATCTGGTCCTTTGGGAAATACTGGCACTATTTTTTGTTGTTCTGATAGTCTTTTTAAGAACTATCAGGAAATTTTGAGGTATTATCGGGAAAAAAAGGCACCAAGATTTTTCTTGGTGCCTTACTATCCACAATACCAATAAAGTGGATTTTGTAATTTGAGATCATATTTTGAATATCCTCTATATATTATTCGCTTACCTCGAATTTGAACCGTATGAAGTTCTCTTAAACAATAATCCTTTATATAACCTGCTTGATCAAATTCGGTATAACGATGCTGTAGACCATTTTGAAAAGTAATCTCTAATTTGGTTAGTTGCAAACTTTGGATCAATTGCTTTTCAAAGTCTGAATTAATTTGTTCATACTTCTGTAAGTCAGTTTCTGTTATCTTAGGAAGCCAATCGTAAGCCATTTTATCAGCTACTTCAGCTGCTTCATTATCAAGGTGATCAAAATCTATAGATCGCATTTTATTTTGAATTTCAGTTACAATAAGACTTCTATCCATTCGATTTTTACTTATATTCGAGAGCTGTCTACTCTGTATTGCATCATCACGCTTTTTTAGTGCTTGATCATTCATGGTTATGGATCTCTCAATAACGTAATTTTCTAACAACCGCATTAAAGTAGGTACACTTTGATAAGAGATTAAATATTGTCTTTTATCATTAGTTTGTTTTACATAATCAATGCCGTTTTTCTGTTCTTTAATAGTAAATGTAATCTTCTTTTTTAACGAATCTTTTAAGTTCGCATTATACTTTGATACAACCCCACTATTATTATTGTTCTCAAATAACTTATATTTCTTATCAAAAATCTTAATGACTTCACTAATCGAAACATAATTAGAATAATCTTCAAAATTTTTCAACGCCATTTTTAGCAGTCCTTTCCTTGAAAACAAAAAAGGCAGCTAAGCATTTCGCTTAACTGCCTTATTACCAAATATAATTTCTTCTAATTGTTAGCCATATACATTACAGCATTTTCAGCTATAAGA
>CAMFQH010000114.1:0-5234 GCA_945980025.1 uncultured Lactobacillus sp. | reverse complement strand
TGCAGGTTTCACAAAAACTAAAAGAGGTAATTTTATGTATAAGCATCCCTTATATAATGAGTCCCCTTATAATGCTACCTGTCAATTAAAGCTAACAATTAATGAAGATTTAGATCATTTAACAATGGTAGTTACAGATACTAATGGTTTGCAAAAGGTTAATATTTTTAAGAATAAACAACTAGCGCCAATGGTTGAACTGCTTAACTTCATTTTAAAGGATCTTGAAGATCGCCAAATTATTGCACCTTGCTAAAAGGAGAAAAGGATAAAATGGTAGATAACAGCAAAATTAGAGTCGTTGTTGGTATGAGTGGTGGAGTTGATTCTTCAGTTTCTGCACTTTTACTCAAACAACAAGGCTTTGATGTTGTCGGCGTCTTCATGAAGAATTGGGATGATACTGATGATTCCGGAGTTTGTACGGCAACTGAGGATTACGAAGATGTAAAAAAAGTTGCAGATGAAATCGGTATTCCTTACTATTCTATTAACTTTGAAAAGGATTACTGGGAGCGCGTATTTGAATATTTCTTGGATGAATATAAAAAGGGCAGAACTCCAAATCCTGATGTAATGTGTAATAAAGAAATAAAATTTAAATCTTTCTTAGATTTCGCAATGGATTTAGATGCGGATTATATTGCAATGGGTCACTATGCAGCAACCAGAGTTGACGACAACGGTGTTGTTCATATGATGCGTCCAAAGGATGGCAATAAGGATCAAACTTACTTTTTAAGCCAACTTTCACAAGATCAATTGAAGAAGGTAATTTTCCCACTTGCTAATTTAACTAAGCCCCAAGTGCGTGAAATTGCTATTGCTTCAGGTCTAGCAACTGCTAAAAAGAAGGATTCTACAGGAATTTGTTTCATCGGCGAACGTAACTTTAGAAAGTTCTTGAGTGAATTTTTACCAGCTCAATCAGGAAAAATGGTTACTCCAGATGGAAAAGTTGTTGGTGAGCACGCTGGTTTAATGTACTACACTATTGGTCAAAGATCCGGCCTTGGTTTAGGTTCAACTAAGGAATCAACTGATCCATGGTTTGTAGTAGGTAAGGACTTAAAGAAAAACGAGTTAATTGTTGAGCAAGGTTATGACAGTAAGCTTTTATATGCTACTAGCTTAGATGCAAGCGGTGTATCATTCTTTACAGGCCAACCAGATCACGACGTTGATTTGAAGTGTACTGCTAAGTTTAGATACCGCCAACCTGATGTTGGTGTAACTATGCACTACCGTGCAAAGGATAATACAGTTCATGTTGAGTTTGATGAGCCAGCACGTGCTGTTACTCCTGGACAAGCTATTGTGTTCTACAATGGTGAAGAGTGCTTAGGTGGAGCTACAATTGACCGTGCATACCAAAACGAAAAGCAATTACAACTAGTATAGTTTAGAAGAAGTCTCTTTTGAGGCTTCTTTTTTATTTTTATAAACTGTTATTTTCTCCTCTTAAAACTTATAATAGTAATAAAAGTGGAGGGATAAGCAAATTATGCAATTATATTTTGTAAGACATGGAAAAACAAAATGGAACTTAGAAGGACGCTATCAAGGCGGTAGTGGTAATTCACCTCTTTTGCCTGAAAGTTACGAAGATATCAAAAAATTGGCTGAATACTTAAAAGGAACAAAGTTTAGAGCTTTTTATTCTAGTCCTTTACAACGCGCGTTAACAACTGCAGTGATGCTTAGAAATGATATGGGAATTACTGTCCCAGTCATTGTTGACGACCGTTTAAAGGAGTTTAATCTAGGAGATCTGGAGGGAATGAAGTTTGTTGATGCTGAAAGTAAATACCCAGATCAAATAAAAGCATTTCGTTATTTCCCTGATCGTTATGATCCATCAACTTTCCATGGTGAAAATTTTGACCACATGATAGAACGTGGGAAGAAATTGATTGCTGATATTGTAAAAAGATACCCTAACAAGGATGACAAAGTATTATTAGTAAGTCATGGAGCTGCTTTGTGTGCCTTAATTAGAACTCTAGAGGGGTACGATATTGCCGATATTAGAAAGCGTGGCGGCTTAACTAATACAAGTCTTACCATTCTTGATACTGAAGATCAGGGAAAGACTTTTGATGAAGTGGCGTGGAATGAAACAAGCTACCTAGATCGAAAAATTACTAGTAGGGATACAATTTAAAATGGATAAAAAGATAGCCAACTTATATGATGCTGGCAACGTAGATAAAGCTATACATTTATTAATTGAAAAGATAAACAAACATCCCCAGGATATTGAGAATTATTTGCAGCTTTCAACTTATTTAATTGAACAAAATGCTGCTGATCAGGCGCTAGAACTGTTAGAAAAAGCTCGTGGCCTTGTTAAGCATCCTGAAGATCTAACCTATAACATTGCTGTCTGCTACTACATGCAAGGAGATTTTGCCAAGTCGCTTACGTTGCTTAACTCCATTGCAGATGATGAAGAGACAATGTATCAAAAAGCTTTGATCTTTATGAAATTAGGGCAGTATCAAAAGGCACTAGCCTATGCCTTAACTTTAAAGAATCAGGATGAGCGAACTTTAGAATTAATTGGTGATATTTGGCTTAGTTTGGGTGATTTAAAATCTGCAAATCAAACTTATAATAAAATTTCAGAAGACCAAAGAAATGCAAAAGTTAATTTTTTATTGGGGTTAACTTTATTTGATACTAATCCTGATGAAGCAGAAAAATATTTTAAATTATCAAAAAATCAAGATCCCAAATATTTTGCTCAAGCACAAAAGCAATATAATGCGGTAGCAAAATTGATTAGAGGTAAAAATGGCAGAAACTAGTTTTACTGGACGAATAAATGGAATTGTTTTTGAAAACAATCAAGATCTTTTCAAGATTATTGATGTAGATTTAATCAGTAAATTACCTGATTACGATCGTGATAATATCCGAGTAACTGGAAATTTTGGGGATATCCAAATTGGATCAACTTATAAATTTACCGGTAATATTGTCGTACACGAAAAATTTGGTAAACAATTTCGTATAAGGTCTTATGAACCAGTTTTGCCTCATGAAGAGGGTAGTTTAGCTAAATACCTTAGTTCTGATAAGTTTCCTGGAATCGGTAAGAGGGCTGCTGAAAAGATCATTGATAGTTTAGGAACAAATGCGTTAGATTTGATTAAGTCAAATCCAACTGAAATTGACAATCTTGATTTGACCCAAAAGCAAAAGGATAGCTTATTATCTGGAATTAATCAGATGGATTCTTTTTCAGAGATGGTGATTAAGCTGGCTAGATATGGGATTAATAAAAAAGTAGCCGGTAATATTTATAAAGTGTATCATGGTGATTCCTTGAAGAAACTAGAGGAAGATCCTTATCAAGCCCTTGGTGAAGTTCGCGGCTTTGGGTTTAAAACTGCGGATAATATGGGACACGCGCTCGGAATAGAACTAAATGATCCTAGAAGAGTTAGGGGAGCACTTCTAAGTATTTTACAGACTGCTCTTAATACCTTGGGAGATACTTATGTTGCACTTGATGAATTATTAACACAGGCTTATGATTTAGTTCAATCTACCTCTTATGATGAGCTTGCTAATAGTGTTAATGAACTTCAAAGGCAAGGAAAAGTTGTTGTTTCAGGTGATAAGGCAGCTTTGCAGACAATTTTTCAAACTGAACTTGATATAGCCACTGAATTAAAACATGTAGTTAATAATCAAGTCGAAAAAGAAGAATTTGATGATAGCGATATTGAAAAAGCAATAAAGCATGTCGAAGCAACACTTGAAATTGAATATGATGATACTCAAAAAAATGCAATTAAAAATGCGTTAAATAATCCAATTTCAATTCTTACTGGTGGTCCTGGTACTGGTAAAACGACAATTATCAATGGAATTTTAATGTGCTTAAAGGAACTTGCGGAAATTCCAAGTGCAGCTTTGTATAGCGATGATCCACCATTTTTACTTGCTGCACCAACGGGTCGAGCTGCCAAGCGAATGAGTGAGGTTACAGATATTTCAGCGAAAACCATTCACCGTTTATTAGGGTTAGGCATCGGTGAAAATGAAGCGACTGATGTAAACGAATTAAACGGTGAGATCTTAATTATTGATGAAATGTCGATGGTTGATATGTTTCTCTTTAAACAGCTTTTATCCGGTATTAATTCAACAAAGAGGATAGTTTTTGTGGGGGACAAAGATCAGCTTCCTTCAGTTGGAGCGGGTAATATTTTCAGCGATTTAATAAGTTCAGGGGCATTTCCAACTACAAAGTTGCAAGTAATTCATAGACAGGGAGAAGACTCCTCAATTATTAAGTTGGCCCATGCAATTAATGATGAAGAAGCAGAAGAGACTATTTTTAATAAAACTAAAAATTACTCCTTTATTCCATGTCAACCAAGCTTGGTGGGGGATGCAATCGATCAAATCGTAAATTTGGCTATTAAACGTGGTTTCAAAAAGGATGATGTTCAAGTTCTGGGAGCAATGTACAATGGTCAAGGTGGAATTACTCACTTGAATGATATTTTGCAGGATGTGATGAATCCACTGTCGGCAAAAACTAAAGTAATTGAAGCTCACAATGAAAGTTTTAGAATCGGGGACCGAATCCTACAATTACAAAATAATCCAGAAAAAGATATTTATAATGGTCAAATTGGTAAAATTATTGGCCTTAATCCTGATGATAAAGCCAAAATATTAATTGCTGATTTTGACGGTCGTGAAATAGAATTTGGTATTAAAGACTTAAATGATATTACCCGTGCGTATGCCATTACTATCCATAAGTCCCAAGGATCAGAATTTCCGTTAGTAATTTTAAATCTTACGATGCAAAATTATATGATGTTGAGGCGGAATTTGTTATATACCGCCATTACTCGTGCCGAAAAAAACTTAGTTATGGTAGGAGAAAAAAAGGCGTATATCATGGCATTGCGTACTCCAGGTAATGACCGTAAGACTGAGTTAGCAGCTAAAATTAGGCATGAACTAGGTCTAAAAGAAGTTGAAAATACTTCAAATGTAAATGCGGAACAAGAGAAAACTAAAACTGAAGTTAAAGAAGAAAATGTTGAGCCAGAAGATTATATTTTGACTCCTGAGTTAATTTATTCTGGGCAGATTGATCCAATGATTGGAATGGAAGATATTAAATTAGAAGAAAAAAGATAGCAAAATAGCCAGCTCATTATGAGCTGGCTATTTGTCGTTTATTGCAAAAGATCAAAATGATC
>CAMFQH010000113.1:0-5238 GCA_945980025.1 uncultured Lactobacillus sp. | reverse complement strand
CACGTAAAAAAGTCAATTAACTTGTGGGTATATATTATATGAAAATATTAACTGGTAGTCGCGGTGATGAGGTCCTTGAACACCTTTACGAAAATGGTCAAAGACGGGTTGGTCATCGTATACTAAAGAAAAATACAGTGACAAACAACGGAGAATTTCACCCTGTACCTGGAAATATAGTTCTCATTCCCTTAAAAGGGACGGTGAAACTGACCACACCAGATCAAGAATGTACAATCAAAAATGGTCAACTTGCAATACTTGGACCAACTGATAGTTTTTACTTAACTGCAATTGATGATGTTGAATTTGTCGGTGTTGTTGATATTAAATAGCTCAAAAAGAGTGTCACATGGCACTCTTTTTTTATATTGTACAAAAAAAGAAGACGGCTGATCCCCGCTCTTCAGTAACTAAAGAAAGGACCGTCTTCAATGAATAATTATATCAAAAGCTTAACCGGTTTAACAGATAATCTTATTACTTTCGACCCTCGCGTAGCCGAAAATGAGCGACTTAAAATTATTCCCGCCAATCCGGCTGCCCGGCACCCATTTGCTCGCCAAGAACACTGTGAACTTTATCTTCGTCAATCTTATCCCAATGCTTGTCCCGTCTGCGGTCAATTGATGCGGAAAAATGGCTTTAAAACAGTCTATCTGCGGGGGCTCGAAATTAATGGTCGACCATTGGTACTCGTAATTGCTAAACAGAAGTATCTCTGCCCCGTAGTGCGGAATGTTCCACCTTAGTCACAGACTTAGCTCGAGTTCAAGGCATTAAGGTTAATCATCAAATCATGCCTAATGTCCAACAGCACATGCTGTTGGCCTTAACTGAAATTCATTTAGTTAAGGATATTGCCAATCAACTCCATGTTTCGCAAACGACTGTATATCGTCAGATGAGCCAGTTAAAACGCCATTTTCGTCCCAAGCGTCATTGGCTGCCCGAAGTCCTAGCCCTCGATGACTTTAAAGCTGGTCGCTTTGCGACGAGTGGGATGAGTATGCAGTCCGAGCCAAAGTTAATTAATCGTGGTTGATCTTTATCAACCTTATCGGTCTTTAATTCGAGATCTTTTTCCCAATGCCGCCATTGTCGCTGATCGCTATCACGTCGTGGTTCAAGTTTACCAAGTATTGAACCACGTCCGTACCCAAACTATGAAGGCTTTGCCTTCTAAGGATAAGGTGGCCCGCGCTTTAAAACGCTACTGGCGTTTATTGGTTAAGAATGCGTCCAAACTCAACTGGCACGATTTTAAGCGGCGAACAGGTTTTGGTGGTGCCCAGTTGAATGAACGTGAAGTGATCGATCGGCTGACCGCTACGAGTGATGCGCTTAGTACGGCGTATGGCTACTACCAACAACTGTTGTGTGCCCTTAATTTTCAAAGTTCAGAAGTCTTGGCAGAGTTATTAAAAACCAAGTTGACAGCTTTGCCCAAACCTTGTCAAAAGGCCCAACGCACGCTACGGAATCACCGTGAAGAAATCGAGCGTAGTTTTGAACAACCTTACAATAATGGCTCGTTAGAAGGGACGAACAACGTCATCAAAACGATCAAACGAGTTGCCTTTGGTTTCCGGAGCTTCCCCAATTTCCGGCTTCGAATTCTACTAGTCGCTAAATCACCATATTTTAACGTCAAAACAGCTGCCTGAAAAAAGGCAGCTGTAGGGGTAGACCAATTATTCTTCTAAAAGTTCATCAGTACCAGTTGACGAAGGACCAGAAACTTTACCAAATTCTGCAGTATATAATTTACCAAATAATGACAATCGCTCACGCTTCCGCTGTTTTGATGGTACAAAAACACCGATATCCTCAATACTGAATCCCGTAACCAGGCTTTGTTCATTAAACACAATCGGGTTCTTTAAAATTTTGGGGTGCTGATATACCGCAATCACTAATTGATTAAATGTTAGACCCTTATCAAAAACGTGTTCTTGAACAGCCTTCGAACGTACTGCAATCAAATCATCGCTACCATTATCGGATAGCAAAAACAAGTGCCTAATTTCCAATTCAGTTAATCGCTTTTGCATAATATTACGGATCTGTACATCAATTTTTTGATCATGAAACCAATTGAGCATTTTTCGTTTTGCCGGATCACTAGTATGAAAATACAGATTAATCATAATTTAGCCTCGCTTTCTTCTGCATTATTAATTAATCAATTAAATAATTAGAAGCTTTTTGCTGTTTCCGTCGATAAACAAAGATGCTGAGCATCACAATGAAAACAATCAATGATAATAATTGTGACACACGTACTTGGCCAAATAGATACAAGCTATCAGTTCGCATTCCTTCAATAAAAAATCGACCAAATGAATACCAAATCGCATAACTTAACGCAATTTCTCCCCGTTTAAACAGACCTCTTTTATGCCGTAAACTAAGGAGTAAGATCAAGCCAACAAAATTCCATACCGATTCATATAAAAAAGTTGGTTGATGATATGCACCGCCAATGTACATCTGTTGCACGATAAAGTTAGGCAAGTGTAACTGCTGCAAAAAACTGCGTGAAACAGCAGACCCAAAGGCCTCCTGGTTAACAAAGTTACCCCATCTTCCAATAACTTGACCTAACATAATGCCTGGCGTAACAACATCTAGGACCTGCCAAACTGATAAGCTACGCTGCCGACAGAAGACGATCAATGTAATCCCACCAGCAATTAGGCCACCATAAATGGCAATACCCCCTTGCCAAATCGCAATGATCTCATTTAAATGTTGTGAATAATACTGCCATTCAAAAATGACATAATAGATTCGTGCGCCAATCAATCCAATTGGCAATGCCCAGAATACTAAATCATAAATGTCATCTGCAGAAACCCTTTGTCGCTTAGTTTCGTTAATTGCAAGCAGCACACCAAGTACTGCCCCACTTGCAATAATAATACCGTACCAATGAACCAGAAAAGGTCCTAATTTAAACGCGATCGGGTTTAGTGCTCCCATATGGTCATTCCCTCCTAATTATTCAAGGGTAGTTTAACTGTAAAAATAGTCCCAACACCTAATTCACTGTCCACAGAAACTGAGCCACCATGAGCCACCACGATTGCTTTAACAATTGCTAAACCAATCCCTTGGCCGCCTTGTTGGCGATTTCGTGCTGGATCAGCCATATAGAAATGATCAAATACATGTGGGACATCCTTTTCTGCAATTCCACTACCGTTGTCTTCAATAGTTAAAACAACATTATCTGCTACACGTTTTAACTTAATTATTATTTTGCCCTTTGTTTGTGTAAATTTTATGGCGTTTGACAATAAATTGGTAATGACCTGATTTATTTTATTTGGGTCAATTGCAACGATGATTTTTTCCGTCTGGTAATCAAGCGTTATTCTTTTCTCCTCAAGATTACTTTGAAAATTATTTAAAACCTGCTGTATCAATTTACTAAGATCAGTATCAACTTTGATTAACTTATCCTCGCGATGTTCAATTGAAGCAATATTTTCAATATTATTGATCAAGTGGGTCAACCGTATAACTTCATCATTTAAACTAACCAATCTTGCCTCATCAATTGGCCAGATTCCATCGATCATCGCTTCTAGCGAACCCTGAATCGTTGTTAATGGCGTGCGTAATTCATGAGCAATATCGGAAGACAAACGCTCCCGTAGCGCCTGATTCTTGGATAACTGGCGTGAAAGTTCGTTAGTTACATTTACTAGCTCATTTACCTCTACGATTTGTGTTTGTTGCGGTAACTGTTTTCGATAATCCCCAGACGCTACCGCCTGAGTAAAGGATACAATTTGTCGTAACGGTCTACTTAGATCACGAGCTATCCATACTGCAATGACTATTGCAACTAAAAATACAAAGATTGAAATACCGGCCAAACTAATTCGTAAATCATTGATAAATGCGACATCATGTCGTGTATACCCTAAAGCATCATTATATGAGAATTGTACTAGGGCGACTTTTTTGGAATTAATCTTGATAGCTACATTTTTTTTGTTCATACTATCTATATTTTTGGTATTAGTAGCCCTATGTAACAAGGTTTGACTTGGTTCCCATATTATTTTATTGTCAGTATTTTTCAAAACCAAAATAAGACCATCTTGCAATGCTCTAACACCGATCTTTTTAACTTTGGCCGGTTTCCAAGTACCATTGTTGATCAGATAACTAACCTTTAATTCGTTTTTATATGCGGTGAGCGTTGTATCATGTTTTTTCTGCACATATTTGTCAAAATGATCACTAACTAAACTCATGGTCATTAAACTAATTAAACCTATGATCAATAACATCAAAAATATAAAAGAGATTATTAGCTGTGTCCGAATCTGTCGTTTCATTCATCTTTACTCCCACCAAAACGGTAGCCTCGGCCATAAACCGTTATTATATAAACCGGCTTAGTATTATCACTTTCAATTTTTCGTCGTAAATTTTTAATATGAGAATCAATCATCCGATCTAGTCCGTCATAGTCAATTCCTCTAGTTATATCGATTAACTGTTCACGGGTAAATATTTGTCGATAATGTTTCGCCATTGTTGCAAGAATATCATATTCTGTATGCGTCAGTGTAATCTCCATATCATGGACAAAAACTTGTTGCGATTCTAATTTGATTTTTAACTGTCCATTGTTAAAGGAGAGAACTTTTTCCGCTTGTTCTTCTGTGACACGTCGTAGTACGGTTTTTATCCGTTCTACTACCACTCGTGGACTAAAAGGCTTAACTACATAGTCATCGGCGCCAGATTGCAATCCGTTAACAATACTTTCATCACTTGATTTTGCCGTCAACATAATTATCGGTGTTTTACTATCTTGCCGTATTCTTCTGGTCACTTCATTACCATCTAAATCTGGTAGCATAAGATCAAGCACCACCAGGTTAGGATGCCATTTATAAAACTTGGTCAAAGCTTCCGTTCCCGAGTAGGCCACCTCAACTTCAAATTTTTGTGCGATTAAATAGGCGGTAACTATATCTACAATTTTCTTTTCATCATCGACAACTAAAATTTTAGTCAAATTTTTTCATCTCCATACCTCTTGTGATAGTTGAAGCTCGAATCCTGGTATCAAAAGAGCTCCCGTATTAAAATGAGCCCCGATTGAATCATTTAAACTTTAAGTTTAAACAATATCGTCATGAATTACAACGTACGTTAATTGCTAGTTTGTAACATTCCAAATTTTGCTAGATTATTCGTCATGACAAGTGC
>CAMFQH010000112.1:0-5239 GCA_945980025.1 uncultured Lactobacillus sp. | reverse complement strand
TGCTTTTTCTTTTGGTTCACGACCGTTAAACTCAAAAGCAGTGACTCTGCACCGTGGTAGTATCCCGAAAGCGTCCGTGAGCCTGGAGACGCGCCAGGCTTGTAGTTAACATCATGGGTATGCTAACCCCTGCCTCGATCGCAAGAGGCTAAAGACGTGGCTGGATGCTTCGGAAATGCTACGGACAACCCTAATATTCATGGGATTTTCTCGTGTTCTCCCTATGTTTTGCTGAAAAGTAAGTAAGCAATTGAACAAATCAACACTAAGAATATTAGGGGCAAGGGCGGAGTGAGCTTAAACTGTCTGCATTGCTTATTTGCTGAGCTAATAACGTAAGTTGTTGGTTGAGTAAATGAGCGATGGGTTGAATGAGAGCGAACTCTCTCGAAACTTTTTAGCCACAGATAGGCTAGGTTTCGAGAGAGCAAGGCTGCGCAAGCAGAGCTTGCTTCCTGGGGGAGTTAAGGCGAAGTACGCTCTTTTTTAAGAGCATTAGTATTCGGTTAGTAGTTGCATTGTTGGTTGCTATGATATTAGAGTTCCCACTCGTTATCAACTTGTTGTTTAAGTGACTTTTTGGTTTGTTCGTTAGCTTTTTGTAGTTGTTCGGTGGTGGCTGTGAGGACTGCTCTTTTAAGTTTGATGATTGGGTCATTCATTAATCGGATTTCTTTTTGGGCGTTAGGCTTTTGTGTGGAAGCTTGAATACTTGAAAAATCTACGTAGCTGTTTTGAAGTTGGGTAGGTTTTTGGGGATTAATTGGTGGTAGTAAGGTTTTAGTGACCTGATTAATGAAGTTGGTGGCGGTAGTTTTAATCTTTTGGAGCACCTGAGTAGTAACATCTAGGAGGTATTTTAGAGTTTGCCGGAGGTGTTGTTGTCGGCCATTGCTGGTGCTAACGGCTTCAGGTAGTTCATTTGGTTTAAGTAGTTGTTGTTCTACTTTGTGGTTAGGCTCGTGTTCAGCAATTGTGTCAACTAGTTGGTTTTTGTAGTTGTAGATGTTGTTCTTCATGATTTGCTGGTTATGTTGTAGTTGGGTGTTTTGCTTGGTTAGTTCTTGGTTGGTGCTTTCTAGGTTAGCTTTGGTACTGTGAGCTTTGAGGAGTTGTTGGTTAATTTGCTCTAGTTCATTTTGTGCGTCTGTTTTGTCTTGTGTCCATTCGGTTTGCTGGTCTTGTCGCCAATTATCAATTTCTTGTTCAATTTGGGCAACGTTATCTTCGGTTACATTAATTGGTTGGTTATTGCCATCGGTTAACTCGTTTTGGGTGATTTCTTTTTGGGCATTTTTGATTCGTTGCTGTTTGCGTCGTTTGAGCTGGTTCTTAGCTTCGTCTAGTTGGTCTTGTAGGGCTTTGAGTTGCTGGCGTTGAGTAGCTAGTTGTTGCTCTTGTTGAGCTTTTTGTTGTTCAGCTTTCTGGCGTTCTTGTTCAGCATTTGCCACTGCTTTCTCTGCTTTTTCTTTATCGTCCTGAGCAGCTCTGTTAGCTTTTGTAATGCCCTTAGCCATTTCGAGGGGTGATAAGTCATGGCCGTCTTTATCGACTGCCTGGTGGCCTGTGGTGGCTTCATAGATGTCCTTGAGATTTTTAGTGACGGTTTTGACTTGTGCTTGCACATCGTTATTTTGGTTATTCAATGTTTTGGCTTGGTCTTGAAGGTTTTGGACTTCCTTTTGATGGTCAGCGATTTCTTGATGTTGGGCTTTTAGCTGTTCCATTGACAGCCCCGTTTGTATGGTCTTATCTTCCTTGGTTTTGCGTTCAAAATCGAGGATTTTTTTATTTTCGGGAACTTGGTAGGTCTTATGTAATTCTTGCTCCAAGCATTTTAGGGCGAACTGGTCAAGATTGGCTCGATACCATTTGATGGCTGCACGCCCAGAAACCGTTTTGCCTGTGACAGCTTGATGAAGGCTTACCAGCGCTTGATTTAATGAATTAGTGACATGTGCCGCCCGTTTTTTACCCCCTCGGGTCATGCCAAAGGTGGCGATTTCAAAGTGGATATGTGAGATTCCCATCTCATCGTTATTGGTTGCGTAACGGCCACGATGTAGGTAATCACCAACATTAATGCGTTGCTGATGAACTTTATTTGCTGGCCACCCGACATTGTTGTTAGTGGCCTTAATTAAGGCTCGATTAAAACAACCATAAAATTGTTTAGCAACTGCAATATTATTTTGAATTGGTTTGTTATTTTCGTCTTTAAGCTTGAAAACCAAATGAGTTGTGCCGTCCGGTAGTTTCTCTTCTTGATATGAATCTTTTGGACAGAATTGTTTCATCAATTGGCTTTGCACTTCCATATTACCAATTGTTAAAACGGCGGTAGCTTTCTTCTTGTTTTTAAGATAATTTTTCACACTGCCAAATTGTCGTTCAGCATGACCTTTTTCTCATTGGTGTTGGTCGTGTTGTTCTACATAGTCGTGGAAGTGCTGTTCGTTCCAATCATCAATAGCTTGTCGAGTAGTAGCTGATTCATCATATACATTAAATTGAGTTTCATTAAATACAATATCTTTATTGGAATGGTTAATACTCTGGTCATGTTCTACATGCTTTTGAATCCCAGAATAACCATTAGTATCTTTCGCTTGTAAGTCAGTTGTTACGGTACACTTAATTGCCATGATTAATGCCTCCGTAGTTTGATATTCTATAAGTAATTATATCACGATAACAATTTAGTATAGTGGGTAGTTTATCCAATATACTAGCTCCCTAGTCAAAATGGAGTATCCCCATTTTGTCGGTCGCTCTGCCGAGGGCATTAGGAACACATTTCCTAATAACCATTTATTTAATTTTCAAGATTACATTTGAAAATTAAATATTACCTTTTTTATAAAAAAGGTAACGCCAAAATAAAAAATTCCCAATGCCTTTTAGCAAAGGGAATTTTTTACAATCACGATTTAACTTATGTTAATCTTGATTGTTTCCATTGGGTAATCCATTTTGCATTAATGGATTATTCCCCAATGGTTTTGCATGATTTTGTTGTGGCTGTTCTTGTTTTACTTTCGTCATAAATGCATCCACAAAATCATGCAAATCTTTTTTCGCAAATGGCTTCTGCTCATTGCCAATTTGCGAATCAATAATGCTGGTTAAGCGTTGCTTTAATTCATCATTATTGATGGCCGCAGTCATCAATGCTTCGGCCAGTTCCGCCTTCCATTTAAGCTCGTTCAAGGCTAAAACATCGGCGTCATGCTTCATTTGAAGTTTCTTGTATTCCATATCTTCGGGAACGGTGCGACCACTTAGTTTTTTGGCTTTAAGTTCTTGCCAACGAGCAATTGATTTAGGAGACATCATGATAAAAACCTCTTTCTATTGGGTGATTAGATTAACTATTATGAAAAGTTAACAGTCAATCTCTTCCCTAAAGCATTTGCAATCTTAGTTAACGTATCAATGCTGGTGTTAGCGCCGCTTTCAATCCTTGCAATTGTTGATTGAGGAACATCAGAAACAGAAGCTAAGTCTCGCTGAGAAAGGCCAGATTCTTTTCGAACTTTAGTTAGTGCAATTGCACTTTCTAATTTAGTAGTTTCGTTTTCAAATTCTTTCTTAAATTCAGGGTCTTTTAATTGTTCATTTAAGTAGTCTTTAAAATTAATGTTGCTCATAATTATTGCTCCTTTCGATTGGCGAAGTATTCGTCACGTAGCTTTTTAGCATGATTAATTTCTCGTGGAGGTGTTTTCTGGGTTTTCTTGGTAAAACCATGAGTAATAACATAGTGGACGCCATCAACGTGAAAATAGAGCCCCCGTTGTTGGTTATTACTGATTCGAGAACGAATCTCATATAGGTTCTTCTCCAGTGGTTTGACCCAATTATGCTGGATTCCAGCACTTAGTCCATAAGTTGATACCATATTAATCCGTGCTAATAACTTTGCCTTAGCTTTAACGTCAAGACTATCTAAATATTCTACAAATTCAGTGTGACCATTAGGGCGAGTATAAAATTCAAATTCTAAATCTTTCATACCTTAACGATAGCATATACTGATATTTATTACAATATATGCTATCAGAAACTACCGCGCTAACGCTTGCTGAACTCGTTAATCAGACCGGTTTATGCCTAAACCTAACCTGATTAACGAGTGAAATTTAGAGGATAGAGCCTAATCGAACTTTACCTCATCGAGCATTTGTTCACGGCTGACTTGGTCTAAGCCCAAATATTTGAGGGTCATTGCTTCTGACGAATGATTGAGTAGCGACATTACTAAACCGATATTGTAATGAGTTTGTGTGTAAACCCGATAAGCACCTGTTTTTCTCATTGTATGAGTACCGAGGTAGTCAATATCGAGTAAATCGCCCGTTTTTGCCATGATTTTATAAAATTGCTTTTCTGTAATATGGCGGTCAGGGCGCTTAATTGAAGGAAAAAGCCACTCTGATTGAATATTTTTCTCGTTTAGCCATTGAAAATAGTCATTTAGGTCCTGTTTAACTGGTTTTAGGTACAATGTATTCGGTTTTCCGGTCTTTTTATCCCGAATGTGCGCATTTTTAGCAACCGTCCCATCGTCATTGAAGATTTCATTGCGTCTCAGAGCTAGTACATCACTCACTCTGAGCAGGGTTGCCTTGCCAACCTGGAAAATGGTGTAATTCCGCCGGCCATATCGAAAATTATTAAGCAGGGTGTCTTGGACTTCGTGAAGAACATTAGAATCTTTAATAGGTAATACGACTTGTTTCATGTTAGAACTCCTTTTTTACTAAGGCGCTCACGGAGCGCCGATTAGGATTTGTGATTAATAAAATCCTGGAGGTAATGATAATGGTTAAAAATAATAGTGAAATCATTGCGGAAACTGATGAGGACTTACAACTTCAAGCAGGGTTACAGCTTAGTAGTGCTGAACGGCAATGTTTATTACAAAATGGTATGTTATTTATGGATTTACAGCGAGTAAAGCCTTATTTGGCTGGCATTCGTTGTTACTTACAAGATACACAACCAGCCGAACGAGTTTGGACACTGTTTAAGGTCCAAGATGTTGCTGATAATCAGTTATCACATTACATCTTATCAGTGGCAATTAACCCACAAAATCAGGGTGAATAATTCAATATAGCAAAATAATAACCCCTAACTAGGCATTACGTCTAGCTAGGGGTTTATTTTTCAATATTTTTGAGGGGCTATTTATTAAAAATAGCCCCTATTTTACGTCAAGGATTAAATAAATGTA
>CAMFQH010000111.1:0-5265 GCA_945980025.1 uncultured Lactobacillus sp. | reverse complement strand
GTCGACGAAATAAACGAAGAGATGTACGAACGAACACACAACAATAAGTAATACATAAAGTAAAATCATACCGGAAAATTTACAGAAGAAAGGAGATGTGCTCATGATGTCGTGTGGGCTCAACGATATAAAAAAAGAGTCAATCAAGTTAATGCCAACTCAATCAACTCAAACTCAACTCAAACCCAACCGAAAATTTAGCTTGATTTCACCATAACTAAAATATCAGATAGGTCATATTTATTATAACATAAAATGGCCGTCTGATCGGATTTATAGATAGAAAGGACGGCCTAAAGATGGCTGAAAATGTAGATAATCAAACGATTCTTAACAATAACGTTAAAACATACACTTTAACCGCAAAGTCGACTGCAGCGCAAGTCTTTACCATCGCGCAAGCTTTCGTTAGTGGTCACATTCGCCTAAACGCAGGCGCTGCAAGTGCTGAAGTGCTACAACAGTTTAAAGACTTTGTTAGTGCTTTGCGTGGTGACACTAAAGATCAAGAAAAGAAGCAAGACGATGACAAGAAGAGCGATAGTAAGACTTCACAGACTGTATCACTTAAGATTGGTGGACTAACATCAACATGGACTTATGATTTCAAGGATTTTGAAGAGCATAGCTTCGACCAAATCGGTGCGGCTCAGCGATTAGCTGATATGTGTGAGGGCCATGTTGCTTATGACTCGGACCGCGACGAATGGCGCGCATGGAATTCTCAACGTTGGGTTTGGATTAATTCGAGTCTAAACCAATTAACACAACTTACACGTGAAGTTTTGAGTTGTATACTCACCGAAGCCCAGCTCAGGTTTCCATCCGGTTTTGAAGACATTAAAAAGAAAATCGAAGGATTAGCTACACAACCAAAGATGATTCAAATTTTGAAGTTAGCCCAAACCGAAGATTTGCTAGGTGTAAGTAACGTAAGATACAACAGTTATAACTACTTAATTAACACTATTAATGGTGAGGTTAATATTCAAACTGGTGAACTTCAAAAACACGATAAAAAACACCTATTTACTAAAATTGTTCCTTATCGCTATAACCCAAAGGCTCACAGTAATTTATGGGATGATTTCTTAAATGTAACGTTCCAGAATAACCAGTCTATGATTGATTATTTTCAGATTGCAACCGGCGATTCTGCTCTATCTGGTGTCAATACCGACCGACACTTATACATCGTTTTTGGTCAAGGTCACGATGGTAAGTCTGTTGCTCTTTCTGCAATCCGTCATGTCCTTGGTGGCGATAGTCAAGATAGATCAGGATTTGCTGATACTGCTGACATTTCGACTTTTCTAAAAAAACGTAGCGCTTCCGGAGCTGTTGCGTCCCCTGACTTAGCTGGTTTAGATGGTGTGCGTTTTGTAACGCCAACGGAGCCAGGTAAAGGCGACCAATTGGACGAAGGGCTCATCAAGTCATTAACTGGTAAGAGTGATACGATGAAAGTTCGTAATCTGTACTCATCAGCATTCACACTATATTCTCAGTTTAGTATTTGGATCGCCGCAAATGATGTTCCAAAAAGTAGCGCTAGCCAAGCAATCATGGACCGGTTGATAATCGTGCCTTTTAGTCACCGTATTAAACCAAACGGACTAGAAGATAATCCACAAATTGAAAGTCAATTAGCAAAAACAAAGAATATGGAAGGAATTTTGAATTGGTTAGTACAAGGTTCAATTAAAGCAACACAAAAGCGGCAACAAGCAGCTCAAGCGGCAGCAACAGCACGAAAAAATGGTGATATTGATGAAGTCATTTTCCAAGACCCATTACGTCCATATCCTATTCCAGTAGTTAAAGCACGGAATAAATATCAATACAGCGCAAACTCAAGCCTCGCCTTCATTTATGATGTTCTATATTCTCAAAGTGAAGCAATGCAAATTGTTATTGATTCAATGCTTAGCAACGATGAAACATTACGATACTTGGAAGATGGAATCGATGCTCACCCAATGGCAAATAATGCAATCATTGCTAAGCAAATCTTTTCTGAAATTCGTTTAGTCTTCGACCCAACCTCATACATTACCAAGACAGACTTATATAATTTATACCGTGATTGGGCACGAAGCGAAGGTATGCGAAATGTTGCAACAAAACGCAGCTTCCATGATTCCATCAGTCAAATTCTTTGTGAAGGACGACAAAAAAGTCTTCGCGTCTGGTTGGGCCTCGGACTAATGCCAATTATCGGCCATGAGGGGTACAATGTAACTCTCAATATCGGCTCATATCGAGGCTGGTTAAAGAGTACATCAAAGAAATATGATAATGACCATTTAGTAAAATTTGCAAAGAAAGACGGAGCAATCTTTACGGCAGACCAGCCAACACAAACAACAGACACAGTACGTGACCAACTTAAAAACTTTATTGAGCTCAACCCATCCAGCTACGGTAACAAGCGCACAATCGACCGCTCAGATGTCAAATGGCCGGACCCTATCACAACCACAAAACCAACAGTCGCACAGTCTTTTGCACATGCCGCATACGCCGACGATGACGAAGACAAACGAAATAAGGCAAAGCAGATGTTAAATAATCCAAACATTACAGAAGAAGAAAAAAAACAGGCTTTAGACGATTTGTTCGCTGATTAAGTGATTAGGTGAAGGCACACGGTGAAATAATTATGAATAGTGACAAAAAAATTATTAAGGCAGTTGAGCAGTTTTTCAGTCGTGACGTTCGGCGTGATACAATGCTAATCCGCAGTGCGATCAGTATTTCAAGCGTTCGAATGGATGTACTGCCTGGTAGTAGTAATAGCAACGATTCGGAAAATAAAATGATTGCATACAGTGAAGCAAAACAACGCCAAGCATTAATTAAGTCGGCGTTTAAGCTGATGGACACAGACGAGGCAACAGTTCTTGAATCATTATATATTAAGGGATGGAGCACAACTAAAACAGCATTGACGCTCTGTGTGTCCACTCGCTCAGTCTTTCGGCTTCGAAAGCGCGCACTGTTGGACTTTGCGTATTGTTATAATATGGGCGAACTGCTCGACAGGATGACAAATGGCAAAGTGACAGCATAAAATAATCATAATAACGGGTAGAATATGAATTCTATCCGTTTTTTTGTGTCGAATTGGTCTTGTCACTTGGTCATAACCTAAAAATACTGTGACCAGCCTTTGAAGGCTGATATATTAATGTTTTCATTCTGTATTGGTCATTTGGTCATAACTTTAAGAAAATAGTTATATATACAATCACTATAGTAAAATACTTTTATCAAAAATTACGTACATATGACCAAACCTTTATATATCAAGATTTCACACTCATTTTCTACTTTGGCGTTATGACCGGAAGTGACAAGACAACGACAAAACACCTTATAATTAATATTATTTAGTTTGTCACAAAGTTGTCATAATGATGGCACTCACTACGTATATGTTAATGTTACTATATATATGATGAGAGAATAGATAAGTAGATAAGAATTAGTGATGGACTTAAAGCAGTCGTTCGATTTGAACTTCTGCTTTTTCTATTTTAAAGCAAAGGATTGATTTAATTATGAAGTACAGTACAGAATTTTTAGACGAGGTTCGACATGACCGTGAAAAAGGTTTGACACAGAGCGATTTGATGAATAAGTATGAACTGACACGAACGCAGATTCGTTATATTTACCGAGTGCTCCATGATGGATACCGTACGAATTCACAGCCGGAAACTAAGACCGATAAGCAATTTGAGTTTAGTTCGGTAACAAAAAAGAGTGATGGGTCAGTTACTGCGAGTAAGATTCTCACATTTAATTCAGCACAAAGCCTTGATGATAAAGATATTTTGCAAATTTTTGGATATGATGCTAAGAAATTCAATCTTAACTCATTTACATATTCGATGTGGGGTAAAGATAAAACAACAGGCCAGCCGTTGGTTAGCGCTAAGATTAATATTTCGCCGGTTGCTGATACTGTCACAACTAATGATTTTATTAATGTTATTAATAATAAAGTTGAGCCTGTTGTTCCGTCTCGTTTTCAACGTCAAACGTCAACCAACATAACAGATCAAAGCTTGGTTCTTCCTCTTTTCGATTTGCATTTCGGTGTTACAAATTTAGAGGTTGCTTATACGTATCTTTGCAACGTGCAAGATTTAATCAGTGACAAGCAATATAAAAATGTTGTGTTAATTTTTGGCGGCGACACGTTCCATTCTAATTTTATGAACAAAACCCAAACCACAAAAAATGCACAACTTGACCACGTCAACAACAAGCAGGCTCTAAGTGATGCGACCAACTTTTTCGACGATTTGATTCGTACTGTTAACCGACACACACAACACATTGACGTTTTGGCCGTTGGCGGTAATCATGATTACGACAAGCAATATTTGTGGATGTACGCCATGAGTATCAAGTGGCAAAAGTTCGCTAATTTTCACCTGACGACTGGAACACGTCAATATTTTCAAACTGGCCACGTGATGTTGGCTGTACTTCACGGAGACCAAGCACTAAATAAGATCGCCAACCTGATGAGTACTGAAGAGCCCAAGATGTGGGCAGATTCAACCGCAAGAGTTGCTCTGTCTGGCCATTTTCACAAGAATTTAATTCGTCAAGTTGGCAGTAATGATGATGGCGTCATGCTGTACCAATGCTCAACGATTAAGCCAAATGATAAATATGAATTAGATAGAGGTTTTACTATGAGCGGACATCGTCTCGAAGTGTTTACTCTAAATGATCATCGTGTGACGGGTATTAACTACTTATATGATGATCCGCTACAAGATTAATTTCATCCCTCTCTGATTTCTATTATTTGTACGTTATAAATACCGTGGCCTCAACCTAAGCGATAATTTGTTGGTGTCACATCATAACTATAAGAGACCATTTTTACTTTCTACCTAAATCTATATGTGAAGTCACAACGACTTCACTATATGTCCGAGTCAGTACATATTGTCACTTTTTCAGTCCTTTCTTGACAATGTGAAGGTGCGACTCCTTCATCGGGCTTTTTTTATGTTTCTTCAGCTTGAGGACGACCCGAAGAAAGAACTGATAACTAGTATGAATTCACAATCAACCTTAGATTTGTTCTCACCAGCTGTGATTTATTCCGTCATTCTTGCTATTGTCAGGATTTCAGCCGGAGCAACGATTAGCTAGTTAATCGTTGTTCTCACCGTTAATTGCGGTGATGGTGTTTGACTTAATCGTTTTTGTTGTTAGGGCATTAATTATTTACTAAGT
>CAMFQH010000110.1:0-5295 GCA_945980025.1 uncultured Lactobacillus sp. | reverse complement strand
ATCAAGATCATTTTATTGGTGCAGTAGTTTACGTTACTGACTCAGGTAAAAAAATGAGTCATATTTATCGAATTATTGATGGGCAACAAAGACTAATGAGTTTGACTCTATTGCTTAAGGCTATTTCTGATATTGATGCAGAAAATAAGGATGAAATTGAAGAACAGTACTTAACCAATAAATATTTGGATGCAAATAATCATCTTAAGTTGAAGCCCGTTGATCATGATGCTGATGCCTTCTTTGCTGTAATGAATGGTAAAGAATATAATAACCCATCTAAAGTAGTAGAAAATTATAATTATTTTAAAAAGAGAATAACTGATTCTGGAATTAATACTCCTCAGCTTTATGAAGCTATGAATCATTTTGTAATGGTATATATTGAATTAACAAATGATCCTGGGGATGAAAATCCACAAATTATTTTTGAAAGTCTTAATTCAACTGGCGTGTCTCTTTCAGCTTCTGATTTAGTAAGAAACTTTTTATTAATGAGCTTAAATTCAGAAAATCAAGCATATCTTTATAAGGAATATTGGATTAAAATAGAACAATTCTTTACTACAAATGTATTTACTGAATTTTTACGTCATTATTTAATAATGAAAACTCACAATTTAGTAAAAAGAAACAAAGTCTATGATACCTATAAAAATTATTTTCACACACATAATCTAGATTCAGAGGCGGCTTTAGCAGATTTATATAAATTTGCTAGATTTTATAATGAAATGCTCAATTGCAATACAGAATCTTCTGAGTTTAATAAAATTCTAAGACATGTAAATGTAATGGAAAGTAAAGTAATTTATCCATATTTCTTAATGTTATTAGAAATGCGCCAAAATTCTGAAATTGATTGGGATAAATTAATTGAATTAGCACACATTATGGAGAGCTATTTGTTCCGATTGAAAGTTTGTCGCCATGCTACTAATGGAGTAAATAGAATAGTTATTGCGCTATGTGATAAAGACAAGGCAAAGTCTGATTTACAAAAAAATGAAATATATAAATTAAATAATAGTTTCCCTGATGATTCTGATCTTAAAAATAGTTTATTAGAAGTAAATCTTTATAAACAAAGAAATAATCTAGCTAAATTAGCTTTAGTAGTCTTAGAAGAAAACAGAACAAGGGAAACTATTAACTTTGATAATGCTCAAGTAGAACATATTATGCCACAACGTTTAAATAATGATTGGCGTCTAGAAGTCAAAAATGCTGATAAAATAAATGAGCAATTAGGCGGTACAATAGGAAACTTGACTTTGACTATGTATAATCAAGAAATGAGCAATAAAATATTCAGTGATAAAAAAGAATACTATAGCAAATCCAATGTTTCTTTAACTAGAGAAATTCCTGAGAGATATGATCAATGGAATAAAGATACAATACTTGATCGTACAAAAGATTTATCTAATGAACTTTGTCAAATTTTTGCCAAACCAGATATTAAGAGCGAAGAAGCTGAAGATATTGCTGGAGAACATACCATTAATGAAGAAGTTGACGTAACAGGTAAGAAGCCTGTTCGTATTACATTAAATGATCGAGATTACTCAATTGACTCTTGGCGTAGTGCTTTAGTAATTTTTCTGAACTATGTTTGGGCAATTGACAGTCGTAATTTTGAAAAAATTCGTCAAGACGATTCATTAGACATGAAACTATTTTCTCACTTTACTCGGCCAGCAGTACTAGCAAACAATATAAGAGTAGAAACTAATCACTCTGCTACAACAATTATTGCAATAATTTCAAAAATAGCAGATTTATGTGATATATCTGATCAAGTCAAATACACAATTAAATAGTAATACAGGAAGATCAAACGGGATAATCTTAATTTGATCTTCCTAATTTTTTCGTATGTAATTCACTTCCTATCATTGATATAATGAAAATGTTACTAAATTGAATGGGGTATTATAAATGTCACGCAGTTATAATGGTGGAATTGCTTCTTATGCAATTTGGCTTCCAGAACTTACAAAATTTATTGAGCTTTATCAGTCAGGTTATAGTATTAATGATATTAAGCAAATGAGTGATGAAGAAAATATCTTTCAAATGCCAACGAAAGCACGTGCTAAAAGATGTTCCAGAAACCTTGCCGTCAGAGTAAAAGCATTGCCTGAATCAGTTTTAAATATATTCTCGCAACTTGATACTTCCAATCAAAAAATCATTTCTTTATTGTCAGTAATGTTAACTAGTCGTATTTTAGATGAGTTTATCTATGAGGTGTATCGTCCCAAAGTGCAAATGCGAGAGGATATTTTACAAGACTATGAAGTTGAAGCTTTTATTAATCAAAAAAGGATAGAAAGTCCTACAATTGCTGCGTGGTCGCTAAATACTTATAAGCGAATTAAGGGAGCACTAAAGACATATATGCGGGATGGAGGATTGATGGAGATTGATCCTCAAAATAAAAAACAAGATAAGCTTCTGTTTCCATTACTTGATTCTCAATTAGTTTTAGCAATGAAAGTTGCAAAGTTAGATTATGAATTAGCTGCTTTAGGAGGGATGTAATGACTGAGAATATTAAAGTTAGGATCGAACACTTAAAAGAAAAAATGGACGATTCTAAGTTTCAACATAACGAAGGTTTATCAAATGAAGTAGGCTATTATGTTTTTGATTATCCAGCAGATCAGGAACTTTATATGCGGAAGCAGATTGATAAAATTCAAGAAAGCCCTCTTGCAGCAAGAGTTAATCTAAAAGTATTTGATATTTATGACATTATGATGCATTTGCTCAAGGATCAAGAAAAATATACTGGATCTGATCCTATTCCGATTTTAGAGGATATTGAGAAAAATCAAGGATTCGATGTTTTAATCGAACAAATAAACAACATTCTTGAAATGAGTGAAAATAATAATTTGATTGTTGGATATATTAAAGAAAGAATTCCAGAAGGTGATGGACAATGTATTGTATTTCTGACTGGACTAGGCAAAGTCTATCCAATTATTCGCGCTCATAAAATTTTAAACACTATGCATCAAGTATTAGATAATAATCCAGTTGTTATGTTCTATCCTGGAAACTACGATGAAATGAGCTTGCGTGCATTTGGCGAAATTAAAGATCAGAATTACTATAGAGCATTCAGAATAGATTAAAGGCATATTATGATACAAATAAAAGATATTTTTGCAAAAGATATAAATAGAGATATTCGTGGCGTCATTAAAATTGGTCAAGATAGTGATGATATTAAACAACAAGAACTCGAAGAATATGTTGTAACTGATGAATTAAAACGTAACTTTACTCGTTTTTTTGATGCTTATGATAAGAGTATTAATAATCCTACCGATGAAATGGGAGCATGGATTAGCGGTTTCTTTGGATCAGGTAAATCTCACTTCTTAAAAATCCTTTCCTATTTACTAGAGAATGATACGGTAAAAGGACGTCAAGCAATTGATTACTTCTTACAAGATGGTAAATTCGATGATGATCATTTAGCTGATGCCATTAATAAAGCTACTAGTGTACCGACCGAAGTTGCTTTATTCAATATTGATTCAAAGGCTGATTCGAACGCTGCAAATAATGATAATTCAATTCTAGATGTCTTTCTTAAAGTCTTTAACGAGCAATTAGGATATTCACCAATTGCAGTAGTAGCAGATATGGAACGCTGGCTTGATAGCGTCGGCAAATATGAGGCCTTTAAGCAAGCTTTTGCAGATTTAGCTACAACGGATCATTCTAGCTGGGTTGAACTTAGAAAAAATTATGCATTAATGTCAACCAAGATCAAAACGGCTTTAGTAAATTGTGGTGCATTGGATGAAACAGATGCAAATAATTATGTTCAAACTCTGTTAACTAAAAAATTTAGCATTGATGCAACAGCTTTTGCTAAGTTGGTTAAAGATTATCTTGATAAAAAAGGTAATGATGCCCATTTTGTATTCTTAGCTGATGAAGTTGGTCAGTTTATTGGTGACAATAATAGTAGAATGCTTAACTTACAGACAATCGTTGAGCAACTGGGTGTCCAATGTCAAGGTCGTGCGTGGGTAGTAGTTACTTCTCAGCAACAAATGGATGAAGTCGCCAGCAACTTTTCTAAATATGAACGAGATTTCTCTAAAATTCAAGGTCGTTTTAATACTTTGATCAATATGAGTTCTGCCAACGCAGATGAAGTTATTCGTAAAAGATTACTGACTAAAAAGCCACTAGTAAGTGATCAATTGGCAGATATATACTCTCAAGAGCAATATAGCATTAATAATAAGATTAATTTCAGTGATGCAATCAAGCGTCAAAAATTTGATAATGCTCAAGAATTTGTCGAAAACTATCCATTTATTCCTTATCAATTTAGTTTATTAAAAGAGGTCTTAACTGCAGTTCGTCAACATGGTGCAAATGGTAGTCACATGTCTGATGGTGAACGTTCAATGCTGGGAACTTTCCAGGAAGCTACCAAGAGATATGAGAATGATGAATTAGGTAGGTTAGTACCATTTTCTGCATTCTTTATCGGGATGAAAGAGTTCTTAAGTCATGATCACCAAGTGGTATTTGATCGAGCTCAAACAGATAGGTATGTTAACAAAAATAATGAAGACTATTGTTTTAATATTCAAGTATTAGCCGTTCTCTTCATGGTCCGCTATGTTGATAATTATCCTTCCACCTTAGAAAATATAGTTACTTTACTGCTAGATAGTGTTGATCAAGATAGACAAGCTTTAACTGCAGAAGTTAAGGACGCTTTGAATGTCTTAATGAGACAGAATTATATTCAAAAGAAGCTAGATACTTACCAATTCTTGACTGATTCAGAACGAGAAGTTAATGAAGCAATTAATGCAATTGAAGTTGATGATCGTAAGGTAGCTCAAAAGATTGGTTCATATTTATTAACATCTAATTTGATTGACGCCAAATATACTTACCCTCATATGAAGAATCAATATATCTTTGAGTTCAATGAATATATTGATGAAATGGGGTTAAACCGTTTAAGCAATAACCTCAATATTCAGATTATCTCCCCATTAATTGCTGATAATTATAGAGAGATTGACTTTAAACAAAAGGCGATGGATGGTAAAAATATCATCATTGTTCTTAAAGATGATGATCGTTATATTGAAAACTACCGTCATATTGAAAAGATTAGTGCTTACTTGCAAAAGCCAGAAAGTCGATCAGATGATAAAAAGCAAGAAATTGCCTTTAATAGAAAGGCTGAATCTAAGCAGGTAGAAGAAGCTACTCAGAAGATGATCAAGGATGATCTGATTG
>CAMFQH010000109.1:0-5304 GCA_945980025.1 uncultured Lactobacillus sp. | reverse complement strand
GGCACACCGTGAATATAAACTACGCGCTTATCTAAAGCTAGATCAGTTGTGTTAAAGATTTCTTTAAAATGCTTCTTTAATTCATTTAAAGGAACATCAGCTTCGTATAGATAGTGACCAGATTCATCAGCATAGGGATAGGAATCAGTAGGAATATTAATTTTTTCAGGATTTTTATTGAAAGGAACCATTGTTGTGCCTGACACTGACTCAGTTTCTGGTAAATCAATAAATCCATCTCCATTTAAGTCATTGTTCATTGTTGCTACATGAGCATCTTTACCATCAGGGAAACCATGGAAGTGTTGCCAGTGTTCGATGTTTGCTGGAGTGTCGAACATTTCAATCATAATATGTAACGTATCTTGTTCCTCATTTTCAGTAAAAGTAGCAGTTCCGTGAGGAGAGCAAGCTATTTTTTCGGCATTAAGTGGTCCAATTTTAGCAATATATTTTTTCATTTTAATTTCCTTTCTAAAAAATTAAACTTTCAACTGTATTATAGAAAGCAAAATTGAAAAGAAGAAAATATTATGCTTAGAAATTATTGCTAGATAATGGTAGGAGAAGAATTAGCTATTAATGACGATATGATTCTCAATGTATGATAAGAGTTCACTAACTGGCTTTTGATAATTATGACCAACCCACCAGATTAAGAGCATGTAAATGCCACCTGATTGGTAGCTAATCGCATAGGACGGAAGTTTTAAATTAGGGTGAGAATAATTAATTAGCTCTTTTAAAAATTTAGTTTGCTGGTTAAGTAATTCTCCTTCTAAGCCGGCATTAAGAAATAGTTTCATTAGGTCGGGGTGATCTTTAAAAAAATTAAAGTAGACAGCTAGTTGATCCTTAAAGTCAGTTAGCTTGTGGTCTGATAAATCATCAATGAATTTTTGATATTGATCACGTAAAAAAGTAATTAAAATTTGATCTTTTTGTTCATAGTTACGGTAGAAAGCCAACCTAGAAACCCCAGCATGTTTAGTTATTTGAGAAACATTGAGAGAATTATAGGGATGCTTTTTTAATAATGAAAATAACGCATTTTCGATTTGGTGTTGTGTTTTAAGACTTTTTTTATTCATAATTATTCATCTTCTCTAAAAAAAACTATGTTTGACAAATGTAAGCACTGTCATTATGATATAAAGTGTAAATAGTTACAAGTGTAACGATTATTGAAAGAAGTGTGTCTTATGCATTATAGCAATGGAAATTATGAAGCTTTTATAAATGCAGAAAAGCCAAAAGATGTAGATAATAAATCAGCTTATATTGTTGGATCAGGATTAGCTGCTTTAGCTGCAGCTGTTTTCTTAATTCGTGATGGCCATATGAAAGGTGACAAGATTCACGTTCTTGAAGAATTAGCTCTCCCTGGTGGAAGTATGGATGCTATTTACAATGTAGCTGACCAAGCATATGTAATGCGTGGCGGACGTGAAATGGAACCACACTTTGAAACCTTATGGGATTTATTTAGATCAATTCCATCACTAGATTATCCTGATCAGAGTGTTTTAGATGAATTCTATCGTGAAAACAGAAAAGACCCATGTTACTCTAAGACCCGTGTCATTGAAAACCGTGGTCAAGAACTACCAACAGATGGTGATTTACTTCTTTCACCAAAGGCTGTTAAAGAAATCTTGAATTTAGTAATGACACCAGAAAAGGACTTACAAGATAAGAAAATTAATGAGGTCTTTGATGATGAATTCTTTAAGTCAAACTTCTGGTTATATTGGCAAACAATGTTTGCATTTATGCCTTGGGCAAGTGCAATGGAAATGCGTCGTTACTTAATGCGGTTTGTACAGCATGTAGCAACTTTGAAGAATCTGTCTTCACTTCGCTTTACTAAGTACAATCAATATGAAGACTTAATCCTGCCTTTAATTAGTTACTTAAAGAAGCACGGGGTAAAGTTCCACTACGACACAATTGTAAATAATATTATCGTTAACCGTACTGAAGATGAAAAAGTTGCCACTGAAATTAAGATGACTGAAAAAGGTGAACCAAAAGTTATTAAGTTAACTCCTAATGACTTAGTCTTCGTAACCAATGGTTCAATTACCGAAAGTACAACATATGGAGACAATACACACCCAGCTGAACAAAAACATGAACTTGGACCAAGTTGGCAATTGTGGAAGAATTTAGCAGCTCAAGATGAGGACTTCGGTCATCCAGAAAAATTCTGCGAGAACATACCAACTGCTAACTGGGTGATTTCTGCTACAGTTACTTTCACTAATGATGATATTGTGCCTTATATTGAAAAGGTTAATAAGAAGGATCCACATTCTGGTTCAATTGTAACTAGTGGACCGACCACAATTAAAGATTCTAATTGGTTACTTGGTTATTCAATTAGTCGTCAGCCACAATTTCATAATCAAAAGTCAAATGAATTAATCGTTTGGCTGTATGGGTTATACTCAAACACTAAGGGTAACTATGTTAAAAAGACAATGCCGGAGTGTGATGGTATTGAACTTTGTGAAGAATGGCTTTATCACATGGGAGTTCCTGAATCTGAAATTAAGAAGATGGCAATTGATGCTACTACAATTCCAAACCATATGCCATATATTACTTCTTACTTTATGCCACGTGCATTAGGCGATCGTCCAAAAGTAGTACCAGACAAGTCTAAGAACTTGGCCTTTATTGGTAATTTTGCTGAAACTGAAAGAGATACTGTCTTTACTACTGAATATTCCGTACGTACGGCTATGGAAGCTGTCTACACTTTGCTTAATGTAGATCGCGGTGTTCCTGAAGTATTTGCATCTGCCTTTGATGTGAGAATGTTAATGAATGCAATGTATTACTTGAACGACAGAAAGAAGTTAACTGAGCTTGATTTGACTTTACCTGAAAAACTGATAGTTAAGGAAGGCTTGAAGAAAGTTAAAGGAACCTACGTAGAAGAGTTGCTTAAGAAATATAAGTTAATTTAGTAGGTTGAAAATTTAAATAGTTAAAAAGCTTTACTCGTTTTGATGATGAGTAAAGCTTTTTTTGATGTAGAATGAAAAAATAAAAAAAACGCTGGACATTACTATGCTTATAAAGAATTAGTCCGACAGATTTTACCAGTAAATTTAATGATAATCTAACTTCGGCTATTAAAGAATTGCAAAACGATGCTGGTGTAACAGTTAGTGGTAAATTAACTGTTAATCTAATGGCTGCTTTGTTTGATATGAGCGCTTTTGTTTTAATTGAAGGCCAAGGTAAAAGCGGTGTACGTTCAATGCAGAGATATTTAAATGGTAAATATAGCGATGAATTAGGGATTTTACCTTGTGACGGAATTTACCAGCGAGCAACAAATACAGCTTTAATTTTTGCACTACAGAAAGCTATTGGGATTGCTGGTGCTAACGGTAATTATGGTTCCGGTACAATTGCTGCTACTCCAACTGTTAGTCAAGGTGCCAATGGAGAAGTAGTGAGAATTATCCAGTATGGTTTATATGTAAATGGATTTTACGATGGTAGCTGTGATGGTAATTATACAAGCGAAGTATCTAACGCTGTTGTCGCATTCAGAAAGTTTATGAATTTGCCACCATTTACAGGAACATCAGACTTAACAGTGATTAAAGGCTTATTAACAAGCAATGGTAATACAAATCGCGATTCAATTGCGTTAGATACTTCTACTCAATTAACTTCAAAGGACGTAACTAATTTTAAAAACTATGGTTTTAGTATTGTGGGGAGATACTTAACTGGTTCAGTTGGAGCAGGGGCCTCTAAAAGAGATAAGTATTTAACAGCTGCTGAAATTAAGAGAATTACTGATGCTGGTTTAGCAATTTATCCTATTTATGAAGATGGTGGATATGAGATAGAATATTTTAGCAGAATACAAGGATATCGAGATGGTATCAAAGCGGTCAATCAGGCATCTAAATTAGGCTTTCCTGCTGGAGCAACAATTTATTTTGCGGTAGATGTAGATATTCAAGATGGTGATATCGATGGGACAGTTGTTCCATATATGGAAGGAGTAGTATCAGATCTTGCGTCTTCTAGATATAATCTAGGCATTTATGGAACAAGAAATGTATGTCTTCATGGTGAAAAAGTTGGAATGAAGTATAGCTTTGTGGCTGATATGTCATATGGCTGGAGCGGCAACTTAGGCTTTAAGATGCCAAAAAATTGAGCCTTTGATCAGTTTGTTGAATATCCTATTGGTGGAACGCCAATTGACCAAGTGGCTGCTTCAGGTAAAGATAGTGGTACTAAATATTTCAGCCCGGGTACTGAAAATACAATTTCGGTTTCAGATGCTTTAGATAATATTCGTAAAAATTTAGGTAATAAATTTGCAGTTGATTTAAATAAAACAATTACTATTTCTAATGGTCCAGCTTTAAAGGTGACTTTAACAGCAACAGACAGTTTTTCAGAAGTGGGATCTTCGCCAGTATTCACAATTAGTAATGGAGAATTAAATTCAGCAAATATTACTAATTGGCTAGCTAATACTTACGGATTAAAACCAGAGAAACTTGGCATTGTAGTCAATGGTGCTGGTACATTAGTGGAGTCCTCAAAAATTACTGCTGGAAATATTTCTGTTAAGGTGTCAGCTAATAGTAATGACGAGTATAAATTATCCTTTATTTGTAATGTAATTAAAGAGGAGGACAAATTATTAGACAACGAACTTTCACTTATCATTGATTTGACAATTAAACCAATACCTTTTATTGAGACGGTGCCAAATGTAAAATTAAGTTTGTCAGCAGAACAAGTTAAGCAAATTGTGGTAGTAATGGGAGTAGCAGCTATTCTTGCAGTATTTAGTATAGCTGGTTTTTCAATTGCATCTTTGGGAGGAATCATTTCAGGATTATTGGTTTGATAAATTAATGTAATGTTTGCTTTTTATTATTTGATTATTGTATAGATCATAGTGTGAAAGCAATTTCTGATTTTGTTTCTTAGATATTATGAACAGAACAAAATGATATTTAACTTTATAATTTTGTTTAATCTTTATTGGTCCTGATAAAATAAGAAATTTTTTCGTGCTAATAATAAAATTGTACTTTTCTTTTTTTAGAGCAATTTTCCAGATTTTTATCTTCTTAAAGCTGTCATCTAAGTTGCTTCTGTTTTGTATAGGATAATTGAGAGGAATGGCAATATTAGATGGAAGAAGTTTTGCATATATTAAACCAAGGAATAAAGAAATTAAACATGGACTTAAAAGTATCAAAAGAATGTATAAATTAAATCTAAAAATAGGATAAAAAATAAATATTAATA
>CAMFQH010000108.1:0-5403 GCA_945980025.1 uncultured Lactobacillus sp. | reverse complement strand
AAGTTGTAGCTTTAAGACGTTGTATATTATTTATACCAATAGCATTGAGCATGTGTATCTCATTATTTGTAATTGGATAAATGTTAAAATTTACTCCATTGATTTGAAAAGGGATGCCATTAATTTGTGAATGATTGTTAAATAGTTTGTAATTATTAATTTTAGTTTCCATTTGCAATAGGTGCTTGATCAATTGAAACTTCTGATTTGCAACCGATTTGATTTTTGTGTCTGCCTTAATCCATCTTTCTAGGTCAGTCCATGAGTCAATTTGAGTAGTAGTTCGATTTATAATTTGTAAATTTCTGAGTAATAACAAAATACTAGAAAATGAGTCATTAATAATATTATTTAGATAATCGAAAGCAGCTTTTTTATTTTGAAAGAGAGTATCGAAATATTTAAAATCCTTATCAAGTGGATTGTTAGGATCGGGATTTATTCTAGCAAGAAAGGTTTGAATATCCTTGTCAAAATTAGGATCAAATACATGTTTTTTAGGCAATTTATTATTAATGAAGTTTAAAATATTGATCATTCGTGTAGGAGACGGACGACTATTCTTAAAATATGACTTGAAGGAAGAAAGTATAGATGAATTATCTTCATATTCATCACAATATTCTGCAAAAAAGTCAAATTGTGATATTGGGGTGTCTGTTTCCTTTTCAATGTCAGTAATGGCTTTTTTAATTACTTGAGGGAAATTATTAGGGATATGGGGCAATTTATTTATTAAAGAATAGTTTAGTTTAAGTTGCTTTAATTTCTGTGAATTTGTTTCTTTTAAAATATTAAGTTCAGTTTTGATTGTATACTTGTACATTTGAATCATATTTTTGTCATTTTGGTCATTAATCATTTTTATCTCCTCAAATTAGGGTTGATTAAATTATAAAACAAGAATTGAAAAAGTATTGAAAAGCTTAATTTATTGAAAATATGGAATGTAAATGTATAAGGATACAACATCCATTACACTGACTCCTAATATAAATCTTGTTTTAATACATATTGAAGCGAGGTTAGAAAGGGTTATCGTTTCAATCAATTAAAACCCTAGATTAAATAGGAGGGCATTATGCCATTAAATTTAATTCCTTTAGCTAACAATGGTGTTAAAGGTGCTTTAGACAAAATGCAGCTTGCAATGTTGAAGCAACGCAAAGTAACTGCACAAACTGTAGGAGATAAAGATTATTATACTGTAACATTCGCCGTAATTGCAGATGGTAATCAGTATAGTAAGTCTGATGGAGAGATCCTGAAAGAACCTAACTTAGGTGAAACATTTAACGTTAGAATTAATCAAGAGAATATGCCATCAATACATGGAATGATTCCAAATGTTAGACTGGTTAATCCAATATGTCATGCTATTTATGCCACTACTTCTGAAAATAGTACATTTGCAACTATCAATTGTAGCATCAGCGCAGATAATGTGATTTTCCCTCAGATGAATCAAAAGTCAAGAGATCAGGGTAGTAGATAATGCGTGAGTATAACAAGAGACAAGCTCCATCTCCTAATGGATGGAATAATCGTGTATTGTTCCCAATACTTGGTGTATTTTTTATATTCGCAGGTATCATATTAAAAATTTTATCATTTGGCCTTCCTTGGTTTTCTTTGGTAATTAGTTCGCTTGCAAAATGGATTATAGTTTTAGGCATTGTTTGTTTGATACCTACCGCTTGGCATTGGCTTAGTAAGGCTCAAGATGACTTGAAACAGTCAAGTACTAAATATGATTTATCAGCTTTAAGAAGTTATAAATTCGAGCAGAAACTATATTCTATGCACCTTTTCGAAAAAGACTCTTATGATTCAAATAAAATTAGATTACCTCAGGTTAGAATTACTAATTCTGGCTTTAAATTAACAGCAATTGGAAATTTAAGAAAACAAATGTTAGATGATGATACAATCGCTGATTTTAATTCTTTTTTAGCCTTGAATAATGCTAAATGTACAATCCAATCGGCTTATTATCGGGATGGTTATGTACATTACGTATTAGGTAATTCTATTGCACAAGATAGGTTGCATTTGTAATGTATGAAATCAATATTACTAAATCAATTAAATGGAATATTGCTGCCCATATCTCAGGATTGATCACAGGGGCAAGAGGTTCTGGCAAGAGCTTCTTGCTTTTGTACTTAGTAGTGATGTTAGCAACGCTACCACAAAATGAAGATAGTTTATTAGGTAGTTCAATAATACCAACGCAAATATTTGCCGTGGATTTAAAAAATTCAGATATTGCTAGACTTGATAAGTTATTACCTGCCAATCGAGTAGCCCATACCAAAGATGAAGCTTTAAAGGTACTTGAACATTTTGTAGATCTTATGGAAGAAAGACTTACATTTATTCAAAAAGAAAAATCTTTTGGCGCAACAGCAAGATCATTAGGAATGCCAGCATATTATCTAATTGTAGATGAATGGTCGGCTACTAGTGCAATATTTAATGATGCTATTACGAAAAAGGAAAAAGAACAAAAATTTAAATGGTTTAACTTGTTTCATAGGCTAATGATGACTGGTCGTCAAGGATTATTTGGAGTAATAATTGCTACCCAACAAGCGACAGTGATTAACTCAGGCTTATCTACAGCTATAAAAGAAGAAGTTGGATTTAAAGCACATATGGGAAATGCTACTTCTGAGAGCTATAAATTAACATTTGGAAATGATCTCAAGATTCCTAACGAATATTTTAATGTAGGTGAAGGAATGCTATGGCTTGAAGGCTTTAACTACGATTGGGCAGTTCCATTTGCTGCTCCATATATAGATACTGATAATTTTTGGGACATTCTCCAAAAAGCATTAGTCAATCAAGATGACACTAAATATTTAAGATTGTGTACTAAGTAACTATGCTGTGGTGTGATCATCATGGTCGTAGACCTGTGTCACACCAGAAGACAGTCACGTAGTGGCTGTCTTCTATATTAACTTGATTAATCTAACACAATAGAACATGAAAAAGAGAAAAAAAACAATTAATGAATACGACGAAGTTAAAGCGTATTTTTACGGCTCGACTATTGAATTAACAACGGGGATAGGCCCTAAAGAGCCAAAAACTAAAGTAATAAAAGGTCATAGATATGTAGTTCTCGAAACCGGCGAAATCAAAGATATGAATCAAAGGGCTGAAAAAAGAACTGATAATCTTGACAGTGTGAGAAGAACAATGAAGGAACTTAGGCGATTAATTGGAGCAAATTTTGTTTCTAATGACATTAATCGAAAAGATCAGCTTTGGA
Organism: uncultured Lactobacillus sp.; assembly: GCA_945980025.1. Taxonomy (GTDB): domain Bacteria; phylum Bacillota; class Bacilli; order Lactobacillales; family Lactobacillaceae; genus Lactobacillus. The sequence goes on along the minus strand of CAMFQH010000108.1, from coordinate 2,120 downwards.
TTACTCTAACTTATAGAGAAAATGTTAATGCAAGTAATAAAAATAGTTCTGAGGTTGTGTACAAAGATTTTAAGAAGTTCATTCGTAAATTAAGGAAAAAATATAATCCTAAAATTGAATATATTGCAGTACTTGAACCACAAGCCTCTGGCAGATGGCATCTTCATGTATTGATGAAGACTTTAGATCATTCTAAATTATATATTCCCAATTCGGATATAGAAAATTTATGGGAAAAAGGTTTTACTTCTACTAAACGTCTAAAAAATTCAGATAATGTTTCAGCGTATGTTATGGCGTATGTTTCAAATATAGAAATTGATTTAAAAAGTTCTGATAAAAACAAGTCAAATTCTAAAAAAGTCATAAAAGGCGGAAGATTATCATTTTATCCCAAGGGAATTAGAATTTATAGAAGATCAAGACATTTAGTTAACCCAAAAATTAAAAGAGGACAGAAACGAGAAGTATTATCGTTAAAATCTAGAGAAAAGTTATATGAGCCAAAAGTTTATATTCGTGATTTTAAAAATAAGTATGGAAAACGAATAAAGATTAAAACTGAATTTTATACAAAGAAGGAAAAGACTTATGGAAAAGATGATTAACTATAAAGACTTATTAGCCATGGGTTTTCCTCAGAATCAAGCGCGAAGAATTATTAGACTTGCTAAAGAAAATCTAGTAAAAGAAGGCTATGGGTTTTATAATGGTAGACGGGTGGGGTTAGTACCTACAAGTGCCATTAATAGAGTTTTAGCTCTTCCTAATGAGGAAGGAGACCAAATTAATGGCAAAAACTAAATACGCAAATGTTTACAGAGATCCAAAAGGGAAATATTTTTATAATATTTTCCTTGGTAGAAATTCTAAAGGAAAACAAGTCTTTAAAAAAGGTAGAAGGGATGCTCTTGGGCATCCCTTTTCTTCTGCGCATGCAGCATTTAAAGAAGCGAATAGAATCAAGCAACTCTATCTGAATGTTGATCTGGACAATATTAGTTATTATCATTTTATGAAGGAACGTTTTTTGCCTAAATATAAGGGCGATGTTGAAAGCAGTACTTATGATACCCACTCTCGAATGTTTTTAAAGGCTGTAGATTTTTTTAAGGATGAAAAATTAAAAGATATTACAGTTGCCAAATGCGAAAAATTTCGAACTTGGTTATTAACCGAATCTGGATATTCTCAAAGTTATGCTAGTTTAATTTATACCTCATTTAGACAGTCATTAGATTATGCTGTAGAAATTAGTTTAATAACTGTTAATCCTTCTTTGAGGACTAAAGCAGTCCCTAAAGGGAAAGGTATTGAAAAGTATTGGACAACATCAGAATTTGAACAAGTTCTTTCATGTATCAATACTGATTCATTTTATGAAAACTTAATTTATGTGACATTTCTTTTTTATTACAGGATAGGTTGTCGCGTATCTGAAGGTTTTGCTTTAAAGTGGTCTGATATCGATCTTGATAATGGACGAGTAAGGATATTTCATAATCTTAAATATAAGAATAAGATGGACTATGAAATTAAGCCATATACTAAAACTGATGCAGGTAAGAGAACAGTAACGATTGATAATGAATTACTACAAGTTTTAAAAGCTTGGAAGAAAAGGCAGAAAAAGCACGGAGTAACTGATTTTGTATTATCGTATGATAATTGTCCAAATAATAAATCTACTCTTAGTGTTTGGCTTAAACGATATGCAAAGTTAGCCGGAGTACCTAGAATAGATGGACGAGGTTTACGACATTCAAACGCCTCATATCTAATTGCTGAAATGGGAGCTGACGTGTTAACTGTAGCTCACCGTTTAGGTCATAAATCTCCCATGGTGACGCTTCAATACTATGCTCATATGTTTCCTGATAATGACTTAGAAATTGCTTCTAGGATGGAAGGAAGTATGAATATTACTCCAGCGAAAAAGTCATTAGTGGAATTCAGTGGTAATCAAAATATTAGTGGTGATATTATCACTGGTATGCCAAAAGTTTGCCAAAATAAGAAAAAAGCTGGATAAATGTTGATATAAAAAGATCGTTTATTATTCTAAGGGAATAGAAATGAATATAAGAAAAGCTCACAATTAATTTTGCGGGCTTTTTAGA
>CAMFQH010000107.1:0-5457 GCA_945980025.1 uncultured Lactobacillus sp. | reverse complement strand
CTTAATTGAACTTGCTGGAATGTTAATGTTCAAGTAAGTTGGTTGACCATTTGCATCTTTATCAGTAAAGGTAATCTTGATAACACCGTCTTGACCTTGTGCATTAGGCTTAGTTGCCCATTCCGTCTTTGCAATTTCATCAGTTGGGATGTTGTTATCTACTAATTGGCTAAATTGTTCACTAGTCAAATCCGAACCAAGGACAATATTAACTGGAGCAGTTACAGTCTTAGCACCAGCCCCTTTAGCATCAATGGTAAATGGGTTAGTAGTTACAACACCATTCTTTGAGCCAAGTATATTCTTAGTTGCATCATTATCAGTAAAGTCAACATTAACACTAGTTGTGATATCTTTACCTGATGCAGTTGCGGTAGCAACATTAGTATCTGGAGTTGTAGTCCAGCTTACAGTCGATGGAGCAATAGTAATTGGAGTTGCTGTAGTTGAAAGTTTACCATCTGTTAATTCATAACCTTCTGCAGTTACGATACCAACTGGTGAGAGAACTTGTGAATTTTCAGTAGTTTCGTGAGCGTTAAGTTTAGAAGTGTCAACGCTAGTTACAACTGCACCATTATCACCCCAAGTTACTGTTTGACCAGCTTTAGTAACAATTACTGGAACAGTCGTTTCACTAGTACTAGTGTCTGGGTAAGTTACAGTTACTGGAATATTGTAAGCACCTGTAGTTACATCTGTACCTGGCTTAACAGTTACAGTACCAGTTGATGAATTAATAGTTGCCCAATCAGGTGTATCAGTACCTGTAGTAAAGGTCGTGCCAGCTGGAGCAGTAATATCTTTGCCATCTTGATTAGTAAATGACGGATCATCAGTAGCAGTTTGACCTTGTTCAACATTTACTGGTTTATACGACGGAGTATATTGATTACTTTCATCTAAGTTTGAACCAAATTTAACTCCAGAGGCATTCCACCAACTAAAGTGGTTAATAAAACTATTCAAAGCTTTCGAAGCGGTAGTTTCATTTCCTTCAGGAACAACTGCACCATTAGAGAAGCTATTAGATCCTGGATCGGAGGCCATAGCTGTTAAGGTAACTTCATTAACACCTTTGGCTGGAGTATCGTCATTAACTGATCCATTCATATATTCAGAACCGGCATTGTTCCAATCACCAAAATCGCGATATGAACGAAAGGCATACGCATAGTCCCCACCTTGACTAGTATTATTCAAATATTTAACATTCCAAGTTACCGGTTTTGTTTCACCAGCTGGAATTATAGTCAATGGAGTATTGTAGGTACTATCAGGTGAATTAATTACAATGTGGGTCTGGTGATATGCATAGTCTCCTGCACCTTCAGTTTTAATTAAATATCCTGGTTTATTAAGTGCAGTACGCTGTAAATTAATTAACTTCGCATTGCTGAAATTAATGTAGTTTTGACTGCTCGTTCCCCACATAGTCAAAATAGCTGGCCAGCCACCCCAATATTGACTCTTAGATAAGGTATAGGAGGAAGGTAGGTAAGATGAGTAAGCTGAATCTTGCAAATTCAAACTACCATCATTTACTTCAAGATGATAAATTTCACCATCTCCACTGCTTGGTCCCATTGCAAGTAAAGGAGCATCAGAATCAGTTACCTTGGTTCTAATGATAGAAAGAACAGCATTTGGACTAATTCTTACTGTACTGTCATTAGTGTCACCATCATAGTCCAATCCGACTAAGCCAGCGGAACGGAAGCCGGTACTATTCATCTTGCTAGTAGTAATTTTTAATGAAGCTGAATCTTGCAAGTCAAGGTTACTTGCATTATTAACTCCCATTGAAGCGCCAGAACCTAATTCCATGGTTACTTGAGCATTAGGCATTAAACGAAATACTCCAGAAGTTGCATTGTCAATTGTTTGATCGCCAGCACCATTAGTAAATGAAACACCTGCCATATTTGAAGTAGCTTCACTGTTAAAATCAACTTGCGCACTACTATCAACAACAACATTACCTGAAGCTAGGATATCTGCTAAGTTACTTGAACTATTATTATTTGCAGTAAATACAGTAGACCCATTACTAAAGTTAACATTGTTTGCTTGAATTAAAGCGGAACTCGTAATATTCGAATTAGTTAAATTACCTTGTAATTTATTCTCTCCCTCAAAATTAACGTTAACATTAGGATACGAGGAAGCAGTTGAATTATTAAGTAATTGGCCGGAATCTTTACTTGTTGTAACTCCATTAAAGGTCAATGTACTATCATTAGAGGTTGCACTGTTAAACCAAAATGGGCCATATCCACTAGTTGTTTGAAGATTTAGATCCTTTAAAATGACATTCCAATTGCGAGTAGGATTGCTTGCGTTTGGCTCATAGTAGGTATTACTGTCAAGATCAATATAGTTTTCTCCCATGTTTAAAGAATATTGCTTTTGACCATCAATTGTTACTGTACGAGCAATTCCATAGTTATTTATATCCTGATAGCTACCATTATTTAAATTAGCATTACTAAAATCAATATTCTTATCTAAAGTAATTGTACTTACATTTTTATTTTGTAAAGCGTTTAAGAATTGAGAATAATCATTAACTGATTCTGTTTGATTATTAGTTGCTTGAACATTTGCCTTTTGAACAATTGGCTTTACTGTATTATTTTGATTACTTGCAGTCAGATTCGTTTTTTCTGAATTTTCAGTTTGACTATTTGCTACACTTTTATTTAAAGTTTCTTGTGAAGTATTATTAGTAGTATTGTTATTAACTTTAGTTTGAACAGCAGCTGGTGATTTTACAGTATTAACTACAGTATTTTGTGATTTTACAGTACTATTAACTGCAGTATTGGTAGCATTTTTCCCCTTCTCATTCGAAAGTACTTCTGCTGTTTTGTTTACTTCACTCCCATTTTTTACATTTACACTATTTGGAGTAACTGTATCGGCTTTTACGCTTTGACTGTCTACGCCAATTCCAAAAAGAGTAAATCCAATTAAAACTGAAGCAGCTCCAATTGAAAATTTCCTAATTGAAAACCGCTCTTTTTTGTTTTCCATTTTACGAATTTTTCTTGATAATTATTTCTGGATAACATTATTTGTCTCCTCCACAAATTAAGTAAGCCTTTTCACCACACAATATAGAACCTCATTTACTGATAGTCAAGAATTAAGTAACTTATCTTATTTAATAATTGATACCTTATGTTTCATACCTAATAAAGTTCTATACTTTTCCAGTCAGATAATTATAAAAGCTAAAAACAGCCCTTATTTTTATAAGGACTGTCTAAAATCGAGTGAGACAAATTTAGCAAAATTTTTATATAGAAAAAGGAACTGCTTTTACACAGTTCCTCCTCGATTATCTAGTAATACTATCTGCACGGCCTTTATAATCACCATTTTCAGTTCCAATAATTAATTCTTCGCCTTCCTTAATGAAATCTGGTACAGTTACAACTAAGCCAGTATCCATTGTTGCAGGCTTACCACCACCAGCAGCAGTAGCACCCTTTATTTCTGGTTGAGTTTCTTTAACTGTCATCTTTACAGTGGATGGTAAGTTAATTCCGATTAATTTACCTTCATCAGTGAACTTAAGGTCTACTTCAATATTTGGCATCAAGAATTTAGCTTCTGAAGCTAAATGTTCTTTAGGAATTAAATATTGTTCATAAGTATCTGTATCCATAAAAATAAAGTCAGTGTCATCATCGTAAAGATATTGTGCTTTTTTCAAGGAAACATTAACTAAGTCTACTTTTTCACTTGGACGCATTGTTTTATGCACAACTGCACCACTCATAACATCACGCAAATCCATTTGCATAACTGTATTACCTTTACCGGGTTTGTGGTGATTACTCTTTAATACTTCAATCAACTTACCATCTTGATTAAAAATCATACCTTTTTTTAATTCAATTGCTTGCATTAACAAATACCTCTAAAATTTCTTAATATACATATCACTAATTTCATGATTACCGTACTTTTTAATAATCATGTCTGCTCGTTTTTTAGTTGGTTCAATATACTCGTGTAAGTTCTTTAAGTTAACATCTCGCCAGACTTTTTTGGCAAAAATATCCGCTTGTTCACGTGGTACATGAGCCCATTGATAAAAATAATTGTCCGGATTATTGCGATTAATTTCTAACATTAAATGATAGCGATCAAGATACCATCTTTCTAAGTCTTCTTCACTAGCATCGAGATAAATCACATAATCTAAGAAGTCACTTGGCGGTGCTTGGCCGTTAGGAGGAACTTCTAGTAAATTTATTCCTTCTACTACTAAGACATCGGGTTGTTCAACCGAGCCAACTTCATTAGGAACTAGATCAGAAATTTCCTGTGAGTATAGTCGATATGGTACTCTTTCTTTACCAGCTTTAACACTTGACAGAAAAGTAGAAAAGGCATCCCAATTAAATGATACTGGGAAGCCCTTTTGATCCATTAAGTTTTTAGCTTTAAGTTCTGCATTAGACATTAAAAATCCGTCAGTAGAAACTTGAGCAATCTTTTTATCCGGTTCAAGGCGTTCAAATAACCGCGTTATTTTCTTGGCAAAGGTGGACTTACCAACAGCAACAGATCCCGTCACTCCAATTATAAAAGGAATCTTTTGCCACTGTTCTTTATAAAATGTTTGTTGAGTATGATAAACAGCATTTTTTTGACTCATGATATATTGAAGATTCTTCATCATGAAAATTTCTGCACTAAATTCATCACTTGGAGGAATTAATGCCTGCCACTTATCAGGTGTCAAGTGTAAAAATTGCTCTTGCATAAAAAGCCCGCCTTCCTTCTGCCTTGTTCCTAGTATTTTTACATTGTTCAGCCTATCATATATATTGAGAGAAAGAAAAGAAGATATCTATGAAAAAATTAATTCTTTTTGGTGATTCCCTACTTGCAGGGTATATTGATGGACACGCAACTAATATTGTAACTCAAGGACTGCAAGAAAAATTACCTAATTTTACAATTATTAATAATTCTGTACCTGGAAGTACAACTGAGGAGGCAATTGATTTTTATGATTTAAGGATTAAACCTTTCAATTACGACTTAGTTATACTCGCCTTAGGTACTAATGACGCAAATATGCAATTTGGCTTAAGCGCTGGACGCTATGCACATAACTTGCAAGTTCTAGTAGATTTAATTGGTGTCGACAAAACAATTTTAATGGGACCTTCCTATACTAATTGGAAAATCGCCAAAGATCAAGCATGGCCAAAAACATTACAATTTGAATTAGTAGCTGAGCAATGTCATATCGAAAATAATATTCCATTCTTAAACTTTGCAAAAGTAATGCGTGAGACAGGTCATCCAAATGGTTTACTTCAGAAGGACGGTATCCATTTAAATCAAGAAGGTAATAAATTACTAATTGAAAAGCTTGCTAAATTAGTCAAAGAGAAAGAACCAGCTGCTATATCATAAAAAAGCATCCCAATA
>CAMFQH010000106.1:0-5461 GCA_945980025.1 uncultured Lactobacillus sp. | reverse complement strand
ATAAGAAGCAAATTCCATCTAACAAGTTTACTGAATGGTTCGCCATTTTCTTAACATTTAATGTAGTTTGCTTGAGCTTTCTGATTTTCTCAGGCTTCTTGGATACATTTTGGTTTAAATGATTTTTTTGAAAGGAAACACTACTATGGATATTAAAGAAACAGTATTAAATACTTTGAATGATTTAACAGGTGAAGATTTATCAGATCGGATGGATGAAAACATTTTTGACAACGGCTTAATGGATTCAATGGCCAGTGTACAAATGCTTCTTGCATTACAAGAAACATTAGACATTAATGTACCTGTTTCAGAATTCAACCGTGCAGAATGGGATACACCAAACAAAATTGTGGCAAAGGTAAAGGAATTGGCAAATGACTAACAAACAAAAGCTCTGGTTTTCCTTTGGACCAGTGCTTTTTGCATTATTGATGGTTTATGGGGTTTTGCACTTTGACTGGACTAAGAATTATTCCAGTCAGACACTCTATCGAGCTTCAATTTCACAAAATGACACGGTCTTCAAAGGTGAAGCAGTTAAAAATCAAGCATTTAAGCATCATTACATTCCTTTTTATGGATCAAGCGAATTAAGCAGAATGGATGCTCTTCATCCTAGTGTGATTGCTAAAAAGTATAAATATAAGAACAAGCCATTCTTGTTAGGAAGTGCTGGGACGCAATCATTAGTTAACTACATGTCGATGCAAGGTTCAGCTAATCAATTACGTCATAAGAAGATTGTTGTAATTGTATCTCCACAATGGTTTACTACCCACGGACAATTACCAAATGCGTTTGAAGTGTTCTACTCACCTTTACAAATGACTAATTTCTTGTTACAAGCAAACCCTAACAGCGAAGCTGATCGCTATGCTTCGGCTCGGTTTGCTTCTATGCCCGGTGCTAAAGGACTTATTCTTAATTCTTTGAATACTGTCGCAAATGGCAAAAAAATCTCTGCATTTGATAAATGGCGTTTACAACAGTTGAATGACTCCCTTGCAAATCAAGATAAATTCTTCTCTACTATCCAATTAAGAGACCGTAGAAAGTTAGTTAAGCGTGGTACTAAGCACTTACCTAAGAAATATTCTGTTGAAGATTTGGATCGGGTAGCTAATCGTCTTGGTAAAAAAGGTACTAGTAACAACAACTTAGGCATTAGAAACAAGTTCTATACTCAACGTTTAACTCCAGATGTTTTGAAACGCATGAAAGGTAAACAACGTAAGCTTAACTACGTAAAATCACCAGAATATAGTGATTTTGAACTAATGCTTAACCAGTTTGCAAAGCAAGACTCTGATGTATTATTTATCATTCCACCAGTTAACGCTAAATGGATGAAGTACACCGGCTTGTCACAAGACATGCTTGATAAAACTATAACCAAGATTAAGACACAGCTTATCTCACAAGGATTTGGCAACATTGCTGATCTTTCTCAAAATGGTAATAAGAAATATTACATGGAAGATACTATCCACTTAGGTTGGAGAGGCTGGGTTGATGTTGATAAAGCAGTAAGCAAGTTCATGAAGACTAAGCGGACCAGCAAGCACTACAGCATGAACAACTATTTCTACAACCAACAATGGCAGGAAAGATCACAGTTTAAGACCGGTAAAATGATTCCAAATTTAAAAGCCAAATAGTGCGCCAACAGCTTAAACATTTTGGCATTAAAGGTACATTTCTAGTCTTAAAAAATGGGCAAGTCTTTGATAAGTTTGCAAATGCCAATAACGTTGACACTAGTTATATGATTAATTCCGTTCAAAAGTTTATGACAGCAGGAATGATTCTACGGGGCGTTGAACTTCATAAAATAACTTTAAACGATAAGCTTTCAAAGTTTTACCCAGAAGTGGCTGGATCGAATAAAGTCACAATACGTGATCTTCTCAATATGACCAGTGGTTTATCGCTTAAAGGTGGCTTTAAGCTTAATCATCATCCATATATTTCCGATCATCATACTTTAGAGCTTGCGCAAAGTAATACTGTTTATAACAGCTTTATGCATGGAAAGTGGCAATATAGCAGTCTAAATTATCTGTATTTATCTGGTATAACTGCTAAGATTTACCGAATGTCCTTTGAAGAAGCATTCAATAAACTTTATATAGAGCCTTTACATTTGAATCATACATCATTTGTTTGGGACGCAATTAAAAATCCTAACTCTCATTTGGTGCAGGGTTATGTTAACGGTCGCCTATACAATAATCAAAAGCTTTTAAACGATGCTCATGCTGATTTAGGAGCTGGCTCAATAGTTAGTTCAAATGCTGATGTAGTTAAGATTTTGCGTTACATTTTCAGTGATAGTTTTGTCAACAACATCTTCTGGCAAGACTACTTTAAAGGTCAGTCATCATTTACTAAATATTATGCTGGTCTTTATGATAAAGGCTCTTTCTATTCAGCCAATGGTGCTGGATCTGGATACTATACCCTTTTGAGAACAAGTAAAGATTTTAAAACTTTAATTTTGTTCCAAACCAATCAGACTCAAACAGGTAAATTTGCTTTAAGTAAAGCTCACATTAATCAGATTATGAAAGTATTGATGAGTATTTAATTTATGCAGATAGCACAAAATATGTGCTATCTGTTTTTTTGCCCTTTTTAGCCTTCTACACCAATTATTTAGTTTTTAGTATGATTATGCGTTTCAATGTTTAAAAAGGCAAAGAAGTATCAAAATTTGAATCTATGCCATTGTTTTCTTTCATCCTTGCATGATCCTCTTGTAATTGTTGATCGAGTAAATACTCAAATAATCGTTTATATGAAGTAAATAAATAAGAGTCTTGATTTTTGATCTTAGGCTTTTTAGAATCACGAAGGCGATTAATAAAGCGTCTAAATGTATTCGTCATTTCATAATGCATATTGATAGTACGCCCGAATTATAAAACATAATTAAACCTGATTTATTAATTAGCTTCGATCATGTTTTACTCCCTCTATTTTTTGCTAGAGAGATTTTTTAAGCGTTAAGCTCTGTGGGTACGGTTGAACTCAGCTCGGTTAATATCTCTATTACCCTATTGCTAGGGACTGGCTTGGATCTGCCCCACATTGAATGTGCTTCGATTCTGGTTTTTCTTTAGTCTAGGAACATACCCTAGCTCTAAGAATGGGCTTAAAGCCCGTTGCGACATGTCCTCAGCTTAGCTGATAAAAGGGGAAGCATTCCGCCTCTCGCTTTGTGGCAGTCGACTTACAATAATATTTAATTAACTGGCAATTCTCTGTTCGAGAATTGCTTTCACTTTCTTATATGGTGTGTAAAGCGTGATTTCTTTATCCGTGGCTCTTGCTAGGATATTCTTTGACGCTGCGATATTACAGTCCATTTCTCCGCAATTAGGGCATAAGGTCTTTTCATTATGCTTGCCAAATCTTACGCTAAAGTGCTGTCCGCAATTAGGGCAGTATTGAGAAGTATAAGCAGGATTAACGTCTTTAAAGTCAATGCCATACTGCTGGCAATAATACTCTAAACGTTCATTTAATACTCCCTTAGTCCATGAGGACAGGTTTCTTCTAACTTGGCGTTCGTATTTATTGCCTGTCTTGTTTGCTTTGTCCTTAGTGAAGGTCAAATCTTCTTTAACAATTAAGCTTGGATGTTCAGTGACAATCAATGCTTTAATGGCATGGTTGATTTTGCTTTCAAGGCAGGCGTGATAAGATGCGTGGCGCTTATCTTTGCGCTTATAGCCAATATTATTAGCGTTCAGCTTGTTTAATTGACTAGCTAATTGCTTTTTCTTGATAATTTGTTTAGGCGTATTAGCGTTTTTTAGTCGATTAAGCTTTTTCTTTAATTGATAGCGATAACCGTAATAAGGATTGCGTCTAGCTAAGTATTGGCTTTCTTGCTCAATTTTAGGTCTAGTAAACTGGCTAAAATCTTTGCCGTATTCACGACCACTACTGCAAGATAATAGCGTGGCAAGCCCCTTATCAATACCAAGTTTAGTGTCTGCTTGATAGTCCTGCTTTTGTCTAACTTTAATGACCTTATGAATTTCAATCCGTTTTTTATCACGATCTAAGATGAACTGTAAATCGCCTTTTAAGCGATAATGCCACGGACTGGTTAAGTCAAAAGTGAATTTCTTGCGCGAAACTCCTGAAGAAATGGTAACTTGCTTTAATTCGTCACCTTGAAAACGATACATATTTTCATCATAAGTCATTGCCTTGTTTAAGCTATAATGCTTGCGAGGAGTGTATTTATACCGTCTAGTTAATCTTCTTAAATATGAATAAGCGTGTTTCCGCTGTTTTGGCGTAACAGCCTCTTCTAATTCTGTTAGATGTTTTTGTAATTTTTGAGATAAATCTAAAAGTACTGCTTGATCGCTGGTTAAGGCATAATACCACAACTCTCTAATGGAAAGCAGATAGTAGATCAAGTGTCGTTCATCTTTATCTATTGAATCATTTGCTTGCACGACTTTACGAAGTTGGCTGGCTAAATTACTCCACATAGAATTGATATTGGCACAAGCATCACGCAAAGCGTATTTCCAGTGCTTTTGCAAGAAGTGATATTTTTCTACATAAATATTGCCTTGCTTAGTTTTAACCAAATGGTTGCGCAAACTGAAATACTGCTTCACATTAAGCATGTGGTTAATGCCACAGTATTGATTTAAAAACATATTGCGACATTTGCCATAATTAACAAATAACTGATCCAGTTTGGCATATGTTTCCTCATCAAGCTTAGGCGAATAAGCTCTAATGGTCTTGGAATAACTCTCGGTTCGTTTTGATGATCTTTTCATTGTGGTGGCTTCTCTTCCCATAAAGCTTAGCAGAATAAACGGTAATCACTGAAAGCACATCTTTAACCAGTTCTTCATTGGAGCTTTCAGCTTTAGTCTGATTAATGACGGTTAATTCGACATCATGTTCTTGGCAAATATCTTTAATCAAATCAAAGCCAAATCTCACTAAGCGATCTTGATAATTGACTACTACTTGACTGCATTGCTCAGTGCAGATTAAGTGAATTAATTCTTTTAAGCCTTTTTTATTGTAATTAAGCCCAGAACCAATATCAGAAATGATCTTAAAAGACTTGCCTTGCATTTCACAAAAGTGGGTTACTACAGCTTCTTGACGCTTCAAATCGTCTTTTTGATGGCTAGAAGACACACGACAATAGCCAAGTATCAGTTTGGCAGGACTAGCTAATGAAGTAGGCTTTTTACCTGCTAAAGTGGCATCGAGCATTTCTACTGTGTAGCGTCTTTGATTACCAGCAGTTCTAGTCGGCTTAATTTTGCCTTCACGCTCCCATACTCTTAAAGTGTTAGGCGTGGTATTTAAATATTCTGCGGCTTGACTAATAGTTAAATATTTAGGTAGTTTTTTTTCTGCCATAAAAAAATCTCCTTAAGTTTCCTTAAGGAGATTATACAATTATAAT
>CAMFQH010000105.1:0-5551 GCA_945980025.1 uncultured Lactobacillus sp. | reverse complement strand
AGGTGAGAATATTACCGCTGCTAATGTTTCAGCTTCTTACTTATTAGGGCAAATCCTAGGTCACTTAGCTAAAGAAGTGCCTGAAATTAACTATGACAGCGATGTTTCTAAAGTCGCTAACGTTAATATTGATACTTCAAGTACTGATGCTTTGAATGCTATTTTGGATCCTGACCAACAAGGAGATAAGCCGGCTAACTCCGTATTAGCTCAATTCGGTGGTGATTTTTACTTTGATAACACAACTATTTATCATCGTGAAAATGCCGGTAGAGACACTAATATTACTGTTAAGTACGGTAGTAATTTAAATTCTTACTCACAAGAAAAAAATATTGCTGACATGTATGTGGGTATTTATCCTTTTGCTAATTATGATCCAGGCCCAGCACTTGCAACCGCTGATAACGTTGATTGGGCCGGAATAGCAAGTCAAGATACCACCAGTGTTGCTTCTGTTACTTATAGTGCAGCCGGTGGTGTTGATATTTACAGCGCACCAGTTAAAGGCGGTACTGTAGTGGGTAGACTTAGCAACGGTGACCAAATTAGCTTGGGCAAACCTATTTCAGATGGTCAAATGGTAGCAAGTTCTACTAAGCCTGGTGCTCAATTGCAAGTTAACACGATTAACGGTGATCAATGGTACCCAGTGCTTAGCCCTATCATTGGTTGGATTGATGGCACATTCATCAACTTTGATAAAACTGGTGACTATGTAGTTAACAACGTTGTTGGTCACATTCATACTGCTATTTCATCATCAGGTGCTTTGATCAGATACCCAGTGAAAGGTACTGGTACAGTTTCTTACACTCAAGGTAATAAAAAAATTCATATTTACTATTCACCGGATCAAGGACCAGGTCACTATCGACTTAAAGATAAGAATGGTAAGGAAAAAACCTTAAAGAATGGTCAAAAACTTAAATATACTCACGTTGAAAAAGATGAAAATGGCCACCTATGGTACAGAATTGGCCCTCACCAGTGGGTATATGGTGATCACTTCACTACTAACAAAGATGGTGACGTTCAAGTTTATGATTCTCAAGGCTATGGCCTAATTAAAAAAGGCGCTAAAAAGTATTACATTAATACTAAGACCGGTAAGGTAACACAACCACATGAACATTTAAGTTTGACTGCTGCTAGAAAACAACACAAAAAGAAATACAAAATTGTTTATCGTGGTAAAGGTAAACACCGCAAACCACACCGTATTCCAAACCCTGATTATCAAGTTGGTAAGCCTTTAAAGCAAAAGCATAAGTATTACAACTTAAATTATGGTCAAGTTAGAGTTGGTGGCGTTCTTTACTATAAATTAAGCGATGGCTCATACGTTAAGGCTTCAGATATTGATACTCATGCTTCAAAGACTCGTAAACCTGATTCACCTGAAAAAATCATCAATCGTTCTACCCAAAATAATGGGAAGATTGAAATGTATTCAACACCATCTAAAGGGTCAGCCGAAAACTGGTCTGTTCCTGCTGGTCAAGCGTTTGATATTACTAAGAGTGCTCAAGGTGCGGATGGTAAAACCTGGTATCAAATTACCTATGCCGGTCACACTGGTTGGATTCCTGCAGAATACACCAGTTCAAGCGCTGCTGAAGATTTAGAGCCTGAAGCACCTGATGACAGTCACAATTCATATGATGACAGTGATGATTCAGCAATTCCTACTATTGCAGATCAAACTGTTCATGTTGAATTAACTGATGATTTAGACGGCGTAGTTAATGGCGTTCTTTATCCTCAAGATATGACTATTCCACCTGAAAATACTCACATCATGAAGCTTGATATGAGTAATTATATTAAGCACAATGATCAGGATTTATCAGGTTTACAAGATGATGGTACTTATAAGGCAACCGCTGACGATATTCAGCAACTTTACTCTGCAGCACTCGGAGCATTGAAAGAATACGATATTGGGACAATTCCAATTAGTATGACTGTTTCTTACTCCGATTTAGATGGTACTAAGGCGGATTTACTAGCACTTAACATGTATGATCGTGTTAATGTTGATTTCTCTAAGTTTGACAAAATAGAACAAGGAAAAATAACTGGTACCGTTTGGTTGATGCGTGGCGAGGATAGTTGTTATGAATCAGTAACAATAGGTGATCCACCTAAGACTTGGCAACACTTGTTACTTGAACAAGCTGACAAACAAGCCGAATCACGTGTATCACGTTCAACCGGTCATATGACCGGGCTTTTATCAAGATTTGATCATATTCTTCAAGAAGAGGGCTCTAATCGTATTGCCGGTGAAAGAAAATTGATGGACGATTTAGGTTTGATCCAACACCAAGTGGATCAAAACGGACATGATATTGCTACTCAATTGGTTAAAACTAAAGACTTTGAAAATCAAATGAAAGAAATTCAAAGTTTTGCCAATGATATAAAAGATTGGGTAACTAATGGAGGTTCTGGTGTTATTCAAGCCGTACCTAACTGGCAAGAGCCCACGATGCTGACAGCTTCAACCGGTAACGGTGGCAAGATGGCGTTCTCCGGTAATGGTTTGGTGTTCTATGATGCTAATGGTAATCAAGAACCACGTGCCGGTATGGATTCCGAGGGGCGTATATATGCAGATGCTATTAAAGCCGGAACTATTGAAGCCGTTAATATTAAAAGTTGTCTTGTTGAAAGTGCACTTACCATTGGTACTAGTGGCGGATCAATGAACGTTTACATAGGTACCAACAATCCTAGATCAATCTTAAATCCGTGGAAAGGCGGTAATGTTATCTGGGCTATGTCTGATAATTACCAATCTATGGTGAGTTCCGGTCAATTTGCTACTACAAACGGTAGCGACTACACACGTATTCACCCTTCAGCTATAACGGTTGGCGATGATGACAATCAGGTATTAACACAACGTAATTTTGCCGCTCATGCTTACAGAAGAATAAAGTCTTGGGTAAAGCTCTGGATTGCTGATTGGATCACAATTAACGGCACAAGACACACAATTTGGAAAGGTATTGACAATGGTGCTTATATGGGTAAACTAAGAGATTTACCTGGTCAAGGACGTAATGACTACAGGTATACTCCTGGTAGCAATGATGATTATGGTTATGACGAAGATGCTGAAGGTGACGGTACTGATTTAGGCCAATTTGCAACACCGAGCGATATTCAAATTACTGATCAAAATCTCTGGAATGAGATTGATAGCCTGCGAAGTCAAATCAATAATGTACAAATTAGTACACCGACTCCACCTATATCTTGGGGAGATGCAGAGGGCCAGCTAACTACCACATCCTCATATGATAAATCTAAGATGCTTACTTACACAGAAGCTAGAAACCTTGGCTTACCAACAGGTGTAAAAGCAGGTACCGTAACTGTCGGTATTGACGGTAGACCATATACTTACATGAAATACGTACCAACGGGAAACATGCACTGGTTCAGGCCTTAGTAATAGGAGGATCTAATTCAGCAAGCTCAAACTGAGTATGATAATAAAAAAGCCGACTTAGAGAAGCTAACTGCTGATTGGCAAGCTCAAACCAAAGTTGTTCAGGCTAATGCTAATCAACAACGTAACGATATTCAGCAACTGGTAGAGCTCACTGGTATAGACAAGGATGGAGTTAATTATGGAAAATAATCAAAATACTGAAGTTGAGTACACTTTAGCTGGCAACATGGGCAATACGATTGGTCAATTATCTCTACAAATTGCTAATTTGCAAGTTGCTATTCGTCATCAAAATGATGAAATTACTAACTACAAAGCTCAAAATGCTGAATTAAAGCACCAGCTTGAAAAATTGAGAGGACGTGATGCACAACATGACAAACGACCAATTAGTATTACGGGTCAACAAGATAAACATTAGTCCTGATAAAACTTACGTTAAGTACAATCAAAATGAACGAGGAAAAGTTATTGATATTAATGTAATTGATAATGACGGTATCAATGCTTATGATTTAACCAACAAAAAAATTAGATTCATTGATGAAAAAGAAGATAACAAACTAATTATTGATGATGAGGCCGATAATCCCAGTCACTTTACTAGAGCAAACGATACGCAGGGGAAGTTTTCTTATACTTTTCATGATTTAGTTTATCAACGCTCTGGTATTGCACGATTTGAAATTTATACGGATAGTGAACATATTGACGCTACTGCAAACTTTGAAATTCAAATTGAAAATACCGCTTCACTTGTTGCAGCTAATGAGTCGTATATTTCTAGTCTTGAAGGACTAGTAGCGCACTATCACAATACGGTTAATACAACTGTTTCTGAAACTCAACAATTAATTAATAGCCTGACTGACAAGATCAATCAGGCTATTTCTAAAGGCCAAACTGATGTAGCTAATGAAGTTACCAACATTAGAAATATTATTCAGCAAATGCAAGCTGAATACAGTTCTAAGCGAGATACTTTAAATAATTTAATTGCTGAATGGCAAAATCAAAGTAAATCTATTAAAAGCGCTGCAGATCAACAACGCCAAAGTATTCAGAATAGCTACAACAATCAAAGCTCACAGAATCAGACTCAATTTAATAGCAAGATGACCGAAATTGAATCTGAAAAGAATGCTGCAATTGCTAAGGCCAATACTGATTTCTCTAATAAGCTGGTTGATTGGCAAAAAGACTACGACTCTTGGAAGAGTAGCAAAGAAGCTGACTTAACAGCGCAATTAAAGTCAATTACTGATCAAATTGCGTCTGATAAGTCAGCAACTACTCAAGTTCATAACGAAGTAGTTGATATTCAAAAACAGATTGAAGATGCAAAAAAAGCCTGGGATAGCCCAGATTTTACTAAGTTTGTCACAGGTGATCAGTTCAAAGAAGCAATGTCTAAAAAAGCTAGTGGTATCAAAGTGAGAGGATTGCGAGGTGATTATGTAATGGCAGTTAATGCAAATGATTCTAATATTGATGCAACTCCTAGCACTCAACAAGCTGGTCTAGTTGATAGCGGTGTTCTAGCCGCTGCAGTTCAAGCCTTGGCTGACGCTATTTTGGACAAAAACCACTATACCAAGCAGGAAGCCGATGACATAAAGCAAAATATACTTGATACCATCAATAATAAAACTAAGGATATGGCAACAACTCAGGACGTTGCTGCTGACGCCCAACGCATTACAGCACTAGAAAATGCTGGATTTGCAAAGCTGAAGTTGGATGGTTTCACGTCTGCTGATGATGCCCAAAAATGGTCTGCAGATCAACATGGGATTTCTATGTTTGCTGATGAACCAGAAACTGTATAAAGGAGAAAATCTATGATATCAATTTTCAATAATGGTAAAGAGGTTTCAAAAGCCAGATTAGATGATATTTTTTATTCGCTAGTTCCTGATGGTGCTCCAACGCATAATAGCGTTTTTAGAGGAAAAAACTTAGGCGCTTTAACTGATGTCCATATTGCTAATATCCAAAACGGTACTTTTAAAGACATGTTCATTGGTGATTATTTTGCAATTAATGGATCAAACTATGTGATTGCTGGTATCAACTACAAGAGAC
>CAMFQH010000104.1:0-5551 GCA_945980025.1 uncultured Lactobacillus sp. | reverse complement strand
CCTAAATAATCAGCGATATAACGATTAGCTAAATCATTCTTTTCCTTTGTCATCTTAGCAGCATAGGCAACACTGGTTGATTGAAAAAGGGTAGTGCTAAGTCCAGTACTGGTTCCAACAGTAATACCAGCAAGAGCAAGTACAAGGCCCTTAGAAACTTTATTCATAATGTAAATCTCCTCATCAATAAATATCGTCCTCTTAATTATGATCATTTTAAGGGAAATAAACAAGGAAAAATAATTAATAAAAAGATCAGTAAATTGAACTATCACCTCTATCTTCAAACTAGTGTATAATATTTACTAAACCCATTACTAAAAGAGGTGAGAATGATGGCAACAATTAAAGAAATTGCGGAAAAATCAGGATATTCACCAGCAACGGTATCGCGTCTTTTGAATAATGACCAAAATTTATCGATCAGTCCAAGCACCCGCAACAAGATCATGACAGTGGCTAACGAGCTTGGCTATTGGAACAACCACAAGAAAAACTCTCAGCAGCAACCAATTCGTCCTAATCTTGCTCTATTGTATCGGGTAAGCGGTAAAGAACAACTGCAAGATGAATATTTTACGTTTTTGCGCAATGCAATTATTAAAGAAGTCGATGAGGCGGGAGCACAGGTTGAGCTCTTTAGTAATATCAAAGATTTAATTGCGGCGGCTGATTCGTTCCAAGGATTTATTGGCGTGGGGGCAAACCGGGTAACGCAAGAGCAGCTTATCGAACTCCATCAATACTTACCACATGGGGTTTTTGTTGATATAAATCCGATGCCGCAATTATTTGATTCTGTCCAGCCTAATCTTGAATTAACGATTCAGGATGCACTTCACCGTCTCACCCAAGCAGGCTATGAACGAATCGGTTTCATTGGTGGCAAAGGTCTTAACCTTAATAACGTCCAACAAGCTGATGCCCGTGAAATAGCCTTTCGTGAATTTACAGGGATGCAAGGGATAAAAGAAGCACCATTATATGTGGACGGGCCTTTTAATGTAAAAAACGGTTATCAACTTGGTAAACGGGTTCTTCAACAAAGTGGTGATAATTTACCGGAAGCCTTTATTATTGCCTCTGATACGTTAAGTGTTGGTGTTCTCCAGGCTTTTAATGAAGCAGGGGTAATTGTGCCACGTGATACTGTCGTGATTAGCATCAATAACAGTGACGTTGCTAAGTATGTTTCACCGCCGTTAACGTCCTACAATATCAACCAAGAGACGCTTAGCCGGATGGCAATTAACCTTCTCCAAGATTTAATAACTCATCCCCAGCGCCCGCACGTTCATCTGACAGTAAATACCGATATTGTTTTTCGTAAAAGCTTTCCTAAAGAAAATAAGTAGCTAATCAGTATTCGTATCAGCGATTCACGGATTAGCTATTTTTTTATATCCTTTCACAGTAACTAATTTACTTTTTAAATAAATATTTACTAAAACTAACTAAAGAATTATAATATATTTGTAAGCGATTACAGAATGTTGTAGTTTGGAGGTTGTAAATATGACACATAGCCATAAGCTCACGGGGAAGCAGCTTATTTCTCGTGCTTCGTTTTGCTTTGGTAACTTAGGGCACTCCGCATTTTATGGGGTAATGAGTACTTACTTTATTATCTTTGTAACAAGCGGAATGTTCGCGGGACTAAGCAAAACGGTTGCTAATAAACTAATTGGGTTGATTACTGGTTTGATTGTTTCTGTCCGGATTTTGGAATTATTAATTGATCCGCTATTAGGAAATATTGTTGATAATACGAAGACCCGGTGGGGAAAATTTAAGCCATGGATTTTAATGGGAAATATCGTTAGTGCGATTCTGTTGTTAATCCTCTTTACCGGAATCTTTGGCTTAGCAAAATATAATTGGGTTCTTTTTGCCATTTTATTTGTTATTATTTTCGTTACGTTTGATATTTTCTACTCATTTTCTGACGTTTCGTATTGGGGAATGGTGCCCGCTTTAAGTGAAGATTCTGAAGAGCGGGGTGTTTATACTGCTCTCGGTGCCTTTGCGGGAACACTTGGTTGGAATGGCTTAACGATTATCGTGGTCCCGATTGTAACGACCTTTACTTATTTAGCTACAGGTCATCATCGGCAGGGGGCTGCTGGCTGGTTTGCCTTTGCTGCCATCATTTCGGCATTAGCTGTTATCTGTGCTCTGGTTGTTTGTGTTGGGACGAAAGAAAATTACAATGTGATCCGTAAGTCTGCCCAAGATAAGACAACTATTCGGGAAGTTTTTTCAGCAATCTTTCACAATGACCAAATCTTATGGCCAAGTTTGGCATATTTACTTTATTCATGTGCCTATGTTGTAACTAATGGTGTCCTTTTCTACCTTTACAAGTTTGTTATTGGTAAACCTGGCGAATTCTGGATTGTTGGGGTTATCGCGACAATTATCGGTTTTTGTACTAGTCCTCTTTATCCTATTTTGAATAAATTTATTCCGCGGAAATGGCTATTCATTGGTGGTCAAGTCTGCATGAGTCTAGCATATTTAATCTTTATTTTTGCCCGCTCTAATGTTTTAATGATGGACTTTGGATTAGTCTTGTTTAACATTAATTTTGCCCAATTGGTAACAGTTTTAACATTAACGGATGCAATTGAATATGGCCAATTAAAGTCTGGTCAACGAAATGAAGCGGTAGTTCTTGCTGTGCGACCAATGATTGATAAATTAACAGGGGCGATCTCAAATGGCCTTGTCGGTTATATCGCAATCGCGGCCGGAATGACGGGGAGCGCAACTGCTGCTGACATGACGGGTCATGATATTCGGACTTTTGATAGTATGGCCTTTTATATCCCACTGGCATTAGCTGTTTTGTCAATTTTTGTCTTCCTTTTTAAGGTGAAATTGAGTGAAGAAGTTCATGCGGAAGTAGTTGAAGAATTAAAGGATAAATTAGCACAAGGAGAACTGACAAGTGAAGCGTCGATATCATCGACTGGTCTTAAAGAAGAAACGATTTATGCCCCAACAGATGGAGAATTAGTCGCCATGAAAGCAGTTGTCGATCGTGATGGTCAACCGTTCCCCGGCAAGGGCTTTGCAATTAAGCCAACAAGTGATAAGTTGTACGCCCCATTTGACGGGAAGATTAATTTTACGTTTGGCACCCGGCATGCGTTTGGCATTACTTCTGACAAGGGGTTAGAAATGATTGTTCATATTGGCGTCGGGACCGTAAACATGCGTGGTGAAGGCTTCAATGCCCATTATAATGACGGGCAAATCGTTAAAAAGGGTCAGCTACTCTTTGACTTTGATCGTGAATTGATTAAACAAAGCGGGTACGAAGATTGGGTAATTACTTTCTTTGCGCAACCGCATAATATTGAAGCAACGGCTGGTTTTACTCCTGGAAAGCTTGTTAAGCATGGTGATAAGGTAGTAACAGTAGAATTTAAATAAGGTGAGATAATGATGAAGAAAGAATTACCGCGTTTCTTATATGGTGGCGACTATAATCCAGAACAGTGGCCAGAAGAAACGTGGGCTGAAGATATTAAAGTATTTAAACAGGCAGATATAAATTCCGCCACGATCAATGTTTTTTCATGGGCCTTGCTTGAACCGCAGGAGGGAAAATACGATTTTACCAAGCTTGATAAGATTATCAAAGAATTAACAGTTGCTGATTTTGATATTGTCCTTGCAACTTCAACCGCCGCGATGCCCGCTTGGATGTTCAAAAAATACCCAGATGTTGCGCGGGTCGACTACCAAGGACGCCGCCATGTATTTGGTGCCCGGCATAACTTTTGCCCAAGCAGTAAAAATTACCGGCGCTTAGCGAAAAATCTCGTTGAACAGCTTGCTAAAAGGTATGGCGATAATCCGCATATTGTTGCTTGGCATGTTAATAATGAATATGGTGGCAATTGTTATTGTGAAGAATGCCAAACAGAATTTCAGCAATGGTTAAAGGCGCGCTATCAAACCTTGGATAACCTTAATCATGCATGGAATATGAATGTGTGGAGTCATACAATTCATGACTGGAATGAGATTGTTGTGCCTAATGAACTTGGTGATGCATGGGGCCTAGAAGGATCAGAAACAATTGTCGCCGGACTTTCAATTGATTATTTACGTTTTCAATCGACCCAAATGCTTGATTTATTTAAGATGGAAAAGCGAATCATTGAAAAATATGATCCAACGACTTTAGTCACTACTAACTTTCATAGTCTGCCCAATAAAATGATTGACTATCAGCAGTGGGCGAGTGCGCAAGACATCATATCATATGATAGTTATCCGGCTTATGATGCGCCGGTTTATCAGCCAGCATTCTTATATGATTTGATGCGTTCCCTAAAACACCAGCCGTTTATGTTGATGGAGTCGACACCATCCCAAGTTAATTGGCAACCATATAGCCCATTAAAACGTCCGGGACAGATGGCGGCCACTGAATTACAGGCAGTTGCGCATGGTGCGGATACCGTTCAATTTTTCCAGTTGAAGCAGGCACTGGGCGGATCAGAAAAGTTTCATGGTGCCGTGATTAGTCACGCCAACCGGACTGATACCCGGGCATTTAAGGAAGTGGCGAAATTAGGTCATGATTTAAGAAAAGTGGGCCCGGTTATTAAGAATTCTCAGACTAAAGCGCGGGTGGCCCTTATTTTTGACTGGAGTAATTTCTGGGCCTTTGAATATGTTGATGGTATTACCCAAGACCTAAAATATGTACCGATTATTCTTGATTATTACCGGCAATTTTATGAGCTGAATATTCCGACTGATGTAATTTCCGTTGACGATGATTTTAGCCAATATGATCTCGTAGTTGCTCCGGTCCTTTACATGGTTAAGGATGGCTTAGGCAAGAAGATTACGGATTATGTTGCAAACGGTGGTAATTTTATTACTAGTTTTATGTCCGGAATGGTGAATGAATCCGATAATATTTATCCAGGCGGTTATCCTGGACCATTAAAAGAGGTAATGGGGCTGTGGGTTGAAGAGAGTGATGCAATCCTTCCTGATAAAGATGTTAAATTAGCAATGACGACCGGGGATGAATTAACGGGACATTTGATAGCGGACTTAATTCGCCTTAATGGAGCCCATGTCTTGGCTAAATACGCTAGTGAATTTTATGCTGGGACTCCCGCGGTAACCGAGAATACCTATTCAAAGGGGAAAGCATGGTATGTTGGTAGTCGCCTTGACCATGTTAGTCTCCGTAAGATCATTATGCATATTGTTGATGATGTGCACCTTTCCGCGTTAGTTAAAGAGCCAACAGAACTGGAGATAACGAAACGCCAAAATTCAGCAGGTCAGGATATTTACTTTGTCCTTAATATGGGAAAGGGTAAACAACCATTGCCAGTAGAATTTCAAAAGGGTTATCGAGACCTTTTGACTGACACTTCACCTGAAACGATGCTTGATTCGTGGGATGTTGAAATCTTGGTTCAAAAGTAAAAAAAGATAAGACTGAGAAATGGAATTTCCTTAGTCTTATCTGTTTTAATTTACCCTCGTCAATAACTTATCTGCTACCAACTTC
>CAMFQH010000103.1:0-5554 GCA_945980025.1 uncultured Lactobacillus sp. | reverse complement strand
GCGTTCCTGTTAGAGCTAATCTGTGTTGTGCCTTAATAACTTTAACGGATTGAGCAGTAATTGATAGGTGATTCTTAATATTCTGTGCTTCATCTATGATCTGCAAATCGAAAATTAAATTGTGATAGTCCTCCAGATCATGGTTAAGTGATTGGTAAGATGTCACAAACACATCGTAGTCCTTTGGGTGTAAAAGCATATTGCGCCGCTCAGTTTTACTGCCGCCTAATACGCCAACTGATAACTTAGGAGCAAATTTACTTATCTCAGCTTGCCAATTATAAATGACAGAAGCTGGAGCAATTACCAAACTAGGCAGCTTACTCTTACTTTGCTCTTTTCTAGCTAATAGCAAAGCGATGATTGGCAGTGTTTTTCCTAATCCCATTTCATCTGCTAATAGGCCGCCAAAATTGTAATTAATAATGGTGCTGAGCCAATTAAAACCGGCTTTTTGATAAGGGCGCAATGTATTTTGCAGACTTCTTGGTATTGCATCCCTTCTGACTTTGTTATTGGATAAGTCACCAATTAATCTATTAAAGTCGTCGTTAGTTGAAAAATGAAGAGCGCTCATGCTTTTCATTTGTTTAGCAAAATAAAATGCTCGATAAGCAGGTATTTGCAATTTACCATGGATAAAATCAGTAAACTTGATATTTAAGTCATGCATGGTTTGAGCTAGTTGTTCTATTGTTGGCTGCTCAACCGTTTGCAACATACCATTTTGCAGAATGAAATAGCGTTTTTTCTCTTGATATGCTTTTAACGCTGCTTGAATATCTTCCCAACTTAGCTTTTGACTAGTCAAATCTACATCGAGTAATTCATTAGTCAGATTAATGCTTACACCAATTTGATTATTAATTTTAATGCCTTTTAGCAATGATCTGAAATTAGCAGTAATCTGCACTTCGCCTAATTCTTTGATTTTTTTGAGGCCATTGTCAAAAAAATCAGCGATTGCATCGGTGTCATCATTTGGAAGAAGAAACTGTCCTTGATCAAAATCAGTGAAATATTGTTTAAGCTCATTTTCAACAGATTCTTCAAGTTCATTTTCTCTTTGCGTAGCTGAAGTATAATCTCGATTTAATTGGTATTCGGCATCCCCATATAGCACCAGGGCATTACAGCGAATTTTTCCGTTTAAATAATCAAGTTTAAAAATAAACCTAGCCTTAGGTGGCAATTTAGCCTTTAATTCTTGTGCTCCTGTTATAGAGATATGGTTTGCTTGCTCTAAAGTAGGCAAAACCTTTCGAGCAAATGGGACAATCGTCTTTTTGCTGAAGCGTAGTTCATCTCCTGGATGAATTTTCAATCTCTGCAGATAATGTGGTGTTAATCCAGTATATTTAATCCAAACGCCTTTGTAATAACCATAATAACTGTCTCTACCAGCAATTATTGTCCCAGCTGGGAAATCTTCAATCGTGACAATTGCGCCACCTTTATCGTCACTAATATCGATCTTTAAATCTAATTGATCAGAAGTATATCCTACTAAATGAGCACCTGAATAAAGCTTAGTACCGTTATAGATCAAATCATTTACTTCATCTGCAATGGAATTTTCAATTTCAATTGTGTTAAAATGACTAGTTCCACCGTAATAAACGCTCAAGTTTCTGGCATCAATAATTTTGGCAATAAAATCAAGCCATTTCTTACTGTCTTGAGTCATTTGATTAGGATCGATTGTCTCATTAAAAAATTTGCCTAACTTGACTGGTGTTTGCTTATGAACTGCTTCAATCAGTGCATTTAAGTCATTGAGTTGATATAAGTGCTTTTCTTTACCTAATTTAAAAGATAGGCGAGGCATTCTACCATAATTATCAATTTGTGCCCTTAACACAATCCTATCTTTAGCTGTCTCATTATCATTTGAATATAAATCAAGTAATTGGTTGGCTGCCTGATTAGTTACATCAAATGGATCATCCTTAATGTATTCTTCTATGAATTTGAGCAAAGCAAAAATAGTGATCGCATTTTCATCTTTAATAGCCGTTCTATTTTCAAAGTCGATGGTTAAGATTTGCCAGCGTGTGAATTTAATAGCTAAATTTTGCCAATTTTCATTTTCGTTTTCAAAATTCCAGATATATTCATATGCACGCATTTTATCGTCTACCTGACGAAAATTAACCTCTTGTAAAGTGTCAGCTAGTATTAATGCGTGATCATATGACTCTTTACTGAAGGCTCTTTGTCCAATAATTTCGAATGGATCGATAGCAGGATTGGCTTGGATAATAGCCTGCTTAAGTTCATCCGAGATTAAGTCTTTAAAATTAACTTCAGCACTATTTGTTGCAGGTGTATTTGTGTCTATTTGCTTTTGTTTTTCTTCGGTAGCCATTAGTGCGGCTACTTGATGTTTACAACGGTGCCCTTTTTGGGCCCAAGGACAATTGCATTTTAATTCAGAGGCGCGGCCGTCAATTCGTAAACGACCAGAAACATGATAGTATCGCCCTATTCCACCCTGAACCTTAGCTGTAAAGTGTTCTTTATCAGTAGCTAATTGAATACTTTGTACCATTTGGTTTTCAAAATATATTTCTCCGCGGTTAAAAATACGCTGAGGAAACAATTTAGACCATTGTGCCATCTGAACAACCCCTTATATTCGTTTAACTTTAAACTACAATACTACATATTAAATAGTAAAAGCTAGCAGAAAGAATATAATTAATATATAGAAATATAGAGCGAGGTATTTAATATGCTAGTAAGAAGAATCGTTAAAGCTGCTTTCTTTTGTGGTGTTGGTCTAGTTGTTGGCAAAACAATCAGTTCACAAAAGCATAAAAATGATGTGAAAAAGATTTTAAGTGCCGATTATATGGACGATCATACAAAAGTTGAATTAATGCAAGACTTGAATGGTATTAAAGTGGATCGTAGTAAGAATAAAATGGTTCAATTAAACAAAAATTTGAGTACTGCCAAAAATAAGTCCGTTATTTTAGCAAAGAAAGTAGCACAAATGCTGAAAAAATAGAGAATGTATTTTGTTTTAAGGGTGCGTTTTTTATTGAAAATAGAGTGCATTTTAGTATTAACAAATGCTGAGTTGACATTATAATATGGGTGTAAGGAGTACAGTATTAACATATTTGCTTATAGAATCATATGATAATGTAAATGAAATACGCATAGATAGGGGTAATTAAAATGACTCAGCAATTTGGAAAACTAACTGCTGAAGATTTGGATTGCTATTGCCTAAGGGACACAATAAAGAACGTGAAATTAAGCGAATTGATGCTCTAATTGAAACAATCGATCAATTTGGTACATCTTACATTTTCAACGATGTTCAATCTAATGCTGTAGGCTTTGCAGAAAAAAGCTATTTCTACCCTGCAACTCGTAAGAGTTTAGAAGAGATCTATCAGCGTAGTTTGGATGAAAAGAATCGTGAATATTGTCGTAATATTAGGGGCTATTTGGATGTTTATCAAGAGCCCTACCCTGACTTGGATAACTTAGTCAACTTTTTCAATGATAATGAAAAGGATGTAAGTACAGATTCAAATATTTCTGACTGAAAAAGTATTCTATATCGTTGATTATTTTGGTAAAATATTTTCTTGGAAAGTGAGAATTTCTGTATTTTTTGGGGAGTGTTAATGCTGTTTGCATTAACAAAAAAGTTGAGTTGAGAGTAAATTCAAAAGATATTAGATGTTAAAAAAGAGATGACCTCAGGGGATCATCTCTTTTTGTTTTTCCTAGAAGAATAATCTACTCATGATAATCATGAATACTAATAAGCAAGTTGAGCTAATAACTGCTGCACCGAATACTGCACCACCACGTTTGAAGATAACTTTGAAGTTAACAGAAACACCTAATGCAGCCATAGCCATTCCTAGGAAGATGTAAGCAATTTGTACTAAAGCGTCTAATAAGCTAGCTGAGAATGGTAAGTAAGTACCTAAAACACTAGTTAAAATGAAACCGCCTAAGAACCATGGAATTGGTAATTTACCAGTCTTTTGTGTCTTTTCAACGGCATTTACGTTTGTTTTAGCTGAACGACGTTGGTATAAGTAACCAATAATCAATGCTACCGGAGCTAAAAGGATTACACGAGACAATTTCATAATTAATGCACTGTCTAAACTGATGTTACCAAATGCACCACCTGAAGCAACTGCATGGGCAATTTCGTGTAAAGAACCACCAGCAACAATACCGAATTGAGAATCAGTTAAACCTAAAACAGGCTTAAGACCGATTTCTAATAAAGTGAAAACAGTTCCCATTACGCAGACAACTGCTACGGCTAAGACTTCGTTTTCTCTTTTTCTTTCTTCACTAGCAGCTGTAATTTGTGGTGAAACTCCCATTACGGCTGCGGCACCACAGACACCACATCCACATGCTGATAAGAAAGCTAATTCGTCTTCTGCACCAAATTTACGGCTGAGCCAGTAAGTTAATGAAATAGTACCTGCAACTGCAAGTGCAGCAATCAAGATAGTTTTAATACCTGCTGCTGCCAACTTTTCTAAATCAAGTCTAAAACCAAGCAAGATAATTCCTAATCTAAGGAACTTGTTTGAGATAAAACCCATACCACCTGATGCTTCTTGGCGTGTCTTTTCTGGTAGAAACTGCATAAGAATACCTAACAGAAGTGCTAATACCAAAGCACCGATTAAGTTAGCGTACGGCAGCTTGGCTAAAAGAATACCAGCAAGTGAACAACTTAAAGTCATGATGGCTGCTAGCCTAAATGATTTAGTTTTGACAATTTCCAATAAAAGGACCTCCAAATATATAAAAGTTATTTTACAAAGTATCCGAACTTTGTTTCATTACATTGTTAATAATATCACAATGTATGCATAAAAGTGACGCCATGTCTCTTTATTTACCAATTCTTAAGAAAAACTATAATTAAAATCGAAGAATCTAATATAAAGATTTTTATATGGAAATGAGTAATATTGTATGGAAAAAAACAAGTCTAAACCAGCTTTATGATATTATGTATGATCACATGGATCCCACTGGCTGGTGGCCTGGCCGCAGTGATTGGAAAGTTATCTGGTCAACTATTTTAATTCAAAATACTAATTAGAAAAATGTAGCTAAAGCTCTTCGTTCTCTTTATCAAGCTACTGACTTTTTACCTTAAAATATTCTAAATATGACTAATGAAAAGTTGAGCAAAGTAATCGCTTCTGCTGGTTTTTATATTCAGAAAACACAAACGATTAAGGATGTAGCCACATATTTTGAAGAAAATTTTGCTTGTAATTTAGAGCTGGCTCAGGAACAAAATAAGCAAAAATTACGTAAAGAGATCCTTTCTATTCATGGTATTGGTCCTGAAACTGTAGACGTTATTTTGGTGTATGGCCTGTGTAAAGGTGAATTTGTGGTAGATACTTACTCCCGACGTCTATTCAATTGCTTAGGTTGGAAGAATATCTCTTCATAACCTAACTGTTGCACTTAAATTGACAATTCAGGAATTAAATTTATTCTATAAAGGTTCGATAACGATGTAAAATACTTATTTCGTTTA
>CAMFQH010000102.1:0-5591 GCA_945980025.1 uncultured Lactobacillus sp. | reverse complement strand
ATAAAATAGTTTTAAAATTAAGGTGTAAGAAAACGTTTGTTATAAAATTGGAGGAATGTACGATGACAACTTACTATAAGGGCTTCCCACAAAGTACAAGAGAAGAAAAGTTACATATGGTCAACTTGGATGAACTGGAAAATGAGGCAAAATATGTGATGCCAGAAGCAGCTTATTACTATGTAGCTAGTGGTGCTGAAAATGAATGGACATGGCGTAACAATACGCAGGCCTTTAACCATTTTCAAATAGTTCCTCGAGCTTTGACTGGGATGCAAGACCCTGAACTCAATACTGAATTTTTAGGGATGAAGTTAAAGACCCCGGTCATGATTTGTCCGATTGCATGCCACGGTATTGCAAACGCCGAAGCAGAAATTGATACTGCAAAAGGTGCGAAAGTTGCTGGAGCCTTATTTGCGATGAGTACCTATGCAAATAAAAGTGTACAAGAAGTACAAAACACAGTGGGGGATTCGCCAAGATTTATGCAACTATACTTAAGCAAAAACTGGGACTTTAATAAGATGGTAATTGAAGAATCAGTTAAAGCTGGCTTTAGCGGATTCTTCCTAACAGTAGATGCTTTAGTTAGTGGCTATCGTGAAGCCAACTTGCGAACTAACTTTACTTATCCGGTACCGTTGGCTTTCTTTAATGAATGGAATGGTGGAAAAGGTGAAGGCCAAAGCGTTGCCCAAATGTATGCCTCATCTGCTCAAAATATTGGACCAGATGATATTCGCAGAATAAAGGAAATTGCTGATGTTCCCGTAATCGTTAAAGGGGTCGAATGTGCTGAAGACGCTATGCTTGCTATTGGTGCTGGAGCAGATGGAATCGTGGTTTCTAACCATGGAGGACGCGAAGTAGATGGTGCTCCTGCTACGATTGATGTTTTACCTGAAATAGCTAAGGCAGTAAAAAGCTGTGATCATCGTGTTCCGATTATTCTTGATGGCGGCGTTCGTCGGGGCTCTCATGTCTTTAAAGCATTGGCATTAGGTGCAGACTTAGTCGGTATTGGCCGTCCATTCTTATACGGCTTAGCATTAGGCGGTGCGCAAGGGGTTCAATCAGTTATTGAGCAATTAAATAAGGAATTATTGATTGATATGCAATTGACTGGCTGTAAGACAATTGAAGATATTAAAAAAGCTAAGATTGATCATATTAATTACGGTGCTGATTGGGGAGTTTCTTCAACTAGTAGAAGTGTAATGAAACCATATCCTGTTACTAAGGAAAATCAGTTAACAGGTGAAGCAGCTGATGCTGTAAGTGGTGCATCAAGACATTAGTCTTTATCATAAAAGAATAAAAAACTGCGATCCATCTCGGACCGCAGTTTTGCTTTATTTAACTAAATTAGGTTTCCAGTTGTCGTCGAGTTTACTCATTTCTTTAAGCTTAGCTACAATTTGATTTAGGACTTCTTGACGATCTTCTTCACTTGCTATGAAATCAAGTTTATCACCATCAATAGTCATTTTTGGTGAATAGTCATACTTCTCATACCAAGGTTTGTAATAACGAAGCAGACGCTTATAATAATCTTCTAGAGTTGGATCATAACTCAATTGTTCATAGTTACGACCACGTTTTTGAATTCTCTTGAGCATTGTATCGTATGATACATCAATATGAACAAGAAGATCGGGATTCTTCTTAGGCATCCGATCTAGTTCACTCATCATATTGTGCAAGAGCTCGTAGTAAGTGTCGACTTCTTCCGTAGTAGCACGCCCAATATCTGCATTCATTTGGAAGAAAAGAGCATCTTCGTAGATCGAACGGTCAAGTACATTATTATCATCAGTTAAGGCTGACTTAATACTCTGAAAACGAGTATTTAAGAAATAAACTTGCAGTAAAAAGGCATACTTTTTAGGGTTTTCATAGAATAATGGCAAAACAGGATTGTCGTCTACACTTTCATAAAAGGGATTAGTACCCAAATATTTAGATAAGATACCTGTTAGACTGGATTTTCCGGCTCCAATGGGCCCGCTTAATACAATAACTGTCATCACGTTCCTTCTATTCGTTAACTAGTTCAAATTCCCTATATCAATAAGTTTTTGATCGATTGCGTTAATAACTTTCTTTCTTGCGTCTTCATTTGCAACAAAATCGTATTTGTCACCATCAATCATCATCTTAGGGGATGCATTATATTTCTCATACCATGGCTCGTAATATGATAAAAGACGAGCATAGTAATCCTTTAAACTTGGGTCAGTTGACAATTGTTCAAACTTACGACCACGTTTTTGAATACGGTGAAGCATAGTATCAAGAGAAACATGAATATAAATTAGAAGATCTGGTTTCTTACTTGGATTACCAGGTGCTTGTTCCATCATATTCTCAAGTAAACTATCATAAATCTTGAATTCTGTAGGATCAGCAATACCACTATCAACATTCATTTTGAAAAATAGGGCATCTTCATAAATGGAACGATCAGACACGCTGTTATGATCGCGAATAGCTTGGTTAATTTGAGCCAAACGGTGGTTTAGAAGATAAGTGTTTAAAAGAAAAGTATAATGAGCCATATCTTTATAATAAAGTGGCAAAATTGGATTGTTATCTACACCCTCATAAAAGGCTTGAGTGCCTAAATGTTCGGCAAGAAGACTGGTTAAACTGGATTTTCCGGCTCCAATGGGCCCGCTCAATACAATAACTGTCATCACGTTCTTTCTACAATATATAGTTTGCTTTAATAGTGTAATTCAATATCTGGTAGGTAGGCAAGCTATTTTTGAAAAAAGAGTTAAGTGAAAAAGTCAAGAGTAGATCTTAAAAAATGTAGATTAAAGGCAAAAGAATTCTATTCAATCAAATAAAAAACGAACTAATCTAAAAAGATTAATTCGCTCAAGTAAACAGTCTAATTAATGAGGATTAGTTTCTATATTTTGGATCAAGTTTTGCGGCAGCAACTTCATCACAAATAACGGTTACATCTGGGTGATCTTGTAAGATAGATGCTGGTACCTCTTCAGTAACAGGGCCTTCAACTAAGGCTTTAACTGCATCTTGTTTTGATTCGCCAAATGCAAGTAAAACAATCTTCTTACTTTGCATAATGGATTTAATTCCCATACAAATGGCTTGACGAGGAACTTCATCTTCGTTATCAAAGAAACGTGAATTGGCCTTAATGGTGCTCTCAGTTAATTGAACTTTATGAGTTAAACTGCCAAATGGAGTACCTGGTTCGTTAAAGGCAATATGGCCATTTCTACCGATACCGAGGATTTGGATATCAATAGGAT
The DNA here is from genome assembly GCA_945980025.1 of uncultured Lactobacillus sp. Lineage (GTDB taxonomy): Bacteria > Bacillota > Bacilli > Lactobacillales > Lactobacillaceae > Lactobacillus. The sequence goes on along the minus strand of CAMFQH010000102.1, from coordinate 2,304 downwards.
TAGCAGCAATAATGTCGTTATAACGATCAACTTCTTCATCAATATCCTTTGCCATTCCGTTTGGAATATAAGAATGCTTAAATGGCTTCTTATCAAATAAGTGCTTTTGCATGAAGTAGTGATAACTTTGATCGTTATCTGGATTTAAGCCATAGTATTCGTCTAAGTTAATACTAGTCATATCAGAGAAGTCTAAGTTGCTGTCGCACATATCGTCATATAGTGGAATTGGAGAAGAGCCAGTAGCTAAACCTAAAACTTTATCGCCATCTTCCATTCCCTTTTTAATAATTTCAAATGCCTTAGTGCCGCCTTCAATATTATCTTTAGTTACGATGATTTTCATAATATATACCTCCTCATTTATTGGTCTAGTCCATTATAAAATATAAAATTGGTCTAGTCAACTTAAACCGCTAACATTTTTAATTTTATTTTTTTCTGCGGTAAAATTTAGGTGAGGTGAGAAGAGATGGAGAAGAGTTTTCAGGAAAGTAATCTATCAGGTTTAGGTATGGGAACTTGGAGAATCGGCGAAGACGCTTCAAAGAAAAAAGATGAACTTGCTGCCCTTCGCTATGGCTTAGACCATGGAATTAAAGTAATCGATACTGCGGAAATGTATGGTGAAGGAAAAAGTGAAAAACTAGTTGGCGAGGCAATTAGAGGCTATGACCGGAGTAAAATCTTTTTAATTTCGAAGTTTTATCCATATCATGCTTCTCCAGAATTAGAGCGCCGAAGTTTAGAAAAAAGCTTAAAAAGACTAGGAACCGATTATTTAGATTTATATTTACTCCACTGGCGCGGAGATAAGCGTTTATCTGAAACAGTTCGGGGACTTAAAGAATTACAAAAAGAAGGACTAATTCGTCATTGGGGTGTGTCAAATTTTGATGTGGCTGATTTAGAAGAACTATTTAGCGTTCCTGGCGGAAAAGACTGTTTTGCTAATGAAGATCTATATAATCTCTCTGAGCGAGGGGTAGAGTACGACGTCTTACCTTGGCAAGAAAAGCGCGGCGTTGGCTTTATTGGATATTCTCCATTTAATTCAGGTAAGGGTGATTCAATCAGAATTACTAATAATCTTAAGATTGTTGCTCGCGCTCACCATGTAACGCCGCATCAAGTGATGCTCGCTTGGACTTTGAGAAATGGTAATATTTTATCTATTCCAAAAGCAGGCAATGTTAAGCATATAAAAGAAAATATTGCTGCTACGGATATTAAATTGACTCCTGATGAAATAAAACTGATTGATAATGACTTTCCGCAGCCGACTGAAAAAAAGCCGCTTGCGATGATATAAACTGAAATGAAAGAAAATTATTTAAAAGTAACTGAAAAAGCTCTACCTTTACGCAGGTAGAGCTTTTTACGTATTACAAATGTTTTACCTATATGCAGTATAAGCAAAGTAAGCTGCTTGAATAAGAGCTAAAACGGCAATTCCTAAGCGAATAACTTTAACGGAAATGTGCCGCATGATTCGAGGACCGAAATAACTCCCAATTAAGGCACCAATAGCCAATGGAATGGCGGAATCCCAATAAATTTTTGCAGTAAACATATAGATGATTAGGGCAACTAAGTTTGAAAGAGCCCCAATTATATTTTTCATAGCATTAACTGTCAAAAAATCATCATCACTAATGGCGTTCAAGATAACGAGCATTAAAACGCCACTTGCTGCTCCGAAATATCCTGCATAGATACCAGTAATCACTAAGCAAAGTAAAGATATAATCTGAAGAAGTCGGTTATTACCATCTTTTTCCAGATGAATTTCACCACTGAATAAAATCATTAGACCAGAAAAAGCGATACAAAACGGAACAATTTTTTCGAATATTTTCCCGGGAAATTGTATTAAAAGCATACATCCTAAAGCTGATCCAACAATTGTAAAGATTGAATAGAAAATTACTTCTTTCCAATGCCCTTTTAATTCTTTCAGGGATGATGCAGTTGAACCAACTCCAGTCCAAATTAAAGCAGCATCATTGGTTGTATTGGCATATACGGGCGGAATTCCAACTGATAAAAGTATTGGGTAAGTTGCTAGCGAAGCCATGCTAGCAATGGTTGATAGCAAACCTCCTAAGATCCCACCCAAAATTAAATAAACGAATAAGAAAAAAGGACCCATGAATTCACCTCTCCTTGTAGATTTAAACATTACAATGGTAGGTATTATAAGCCCCTTACGTTTAGTTAGCAAGTAGGAGTAATCTTGAAGGGTAATATCTTTAAGACTGTCTCTTATACACATCTCCGAGCCCACGAGACCGAGGCTGATCT
>CAMFQH010000101.1:0-5603 GCA_945980025.1 uncultured Lactobacillus sp. | reverse complement strand
TGATTACCCTCTGGTTTAAGACGCCTGAGGCGGCTCACGATTGCATCAGCGTCATTTTAAATGCTGCTAACGACAGCAGAAAAGAAGCTATGGAACAAATCGGTAGACATGAATTGTACTTTGAAGATTGCAATAATGAATTGAAGCGTGAGATAACTAGAAAGCTTAGAAGATACTTTAATAAAATGCGGACAGCCAAACCTGGTGAAATTAAAAATCCAAGAAACTATCTCTACATGACCATGAGAAACACTTTCGATAAATGGCAAAATGATATACTGAGAGCAGAAAAGGAAGAAGACTCTGATAATAACAAAAAGTAACAATGAACTTTAACGTTAATTAGCGTTAGAAAGGTGTTAAAAGTGAGCGGAGAACTATTAACTAAGTCTAAGATTGCTGATGCACTGGGCACCAATCCAATGCGTGTGACTCGGTTTATTGAACGCAATAAAATTAACGCTGTTAAAAAAGAAGGCAAAAGAGAGCTTTTTAAATTAACAGATTTTAACGCGTTAAAAAAGGAATTAGATGATCCAGAAGCCAAGAAGGAAGCGCAAAGTCACGCTTTTAGCAAAGATGAATACATTTTAACGTTAAAAAAACAGTTAGAAGATCAGCAAGAGCAATTTAACAAAATGCTACAAGCTAAAGATGAAACCATTGATTCATTGAAAGAAACTATAGCAACATCTAAACATGCATATGAAGATATGAAAGATCAGCTTGCAGTTAAAGATGATCAGATTTCATCTTTAACAAAATTAACTAACAACGCTCAAACGTTAAATTTATTAGATAAACCAAAAAAGGCGCAAGATACTGCAACTACTGGTGCTGAGACGAGCAATGAGAGGTCAAGTTCAGATAAAAAGAAAGACGACTCACAAAATGAGTCGTCTAAAAAGCATTGGTGGCAAAGGTTTACCCGCGATTCTGATTAAGAGGATGATTAAATGTTTTATGTTGTTCGTTGGAGCGATTTAGCACCAGAACCAAAGAGTGTTTTTGTGACAATTGATATAGAGACGGCACAAGATTTTATTTTAAAAGAAATTGATCGGTTGATTACGCTTAAGAGTGATTATGATGATGTTGTTTACTTTGGCATAACTAAAATAATTGGTGGAATAACAAAATGTGCTGAAGTTGATATGCACGCATAATTTTGAATTGGAGTTGATTATATGAAATATAAATTTGATACAACTCCTGAGAAGAGCCGACAAATGTCCAAAGTTCATTCAAAGAATGGCAAGGATGAATTAGTGCTAAGAAAGCTTTTATGGCACTATGGCGTAAGATACAGAGCTAATTACAAGGCTTTACCAGGCAAGCCTGATATTGCAATTACTAAGTATAAGATTGCGGTTTTCGTTGATGGTGAGTTTTGGCATGGTTATAACTGGAAAGTTAAACGAACACGCATTAAACGAAATCGAGATTATTGGATTAAAAAAATACAGCGCAATATAAATAGGGATTCCGCACAAAACCAAGAACTTCATAATATGGGGTGGACCGTACTCCGATTCTGGTATCATGATGTTACTAAGAATCCTGATTATGTGATTCAAACAATTTTATATTATGTTCGCTGCATGGAAGAAGATCCTGAAGGCACTGCAGGCAGCTTCTTTAGATCAGGTGGAGATAGTTTAACGTGATTTTTAAATAATAAAAACGCTATGACTTATATCAATAGCGTTTTTATTTATACTTTTACGAGAGATGGTAATAAATAATTCCATTTTAGTTTATAAAGTGATAAAATATCATCATCGTTACGGACAAAAATATGGCCGTTGCAAATTGATACCGTAAACTAAAATAGTAGTACTACTTAAGGAGAGTGCTGATATGGCAATGAAAAGAAAGGCTCATACCATATATATAGATGACGTGCTTTATAATGAAATAACCAATGTGCCGGAACTAGCGAATTATAGTTTTTCTAAAAAGGTATCCCTCATCTTACAAAAATATCTTAATGATCAAAATAATAAAGAAAGTAAAAAAAAACCTCTTAACCAAAGAAAAGATCAAAAGATTAGATTCATCGACCTTTTCGCAGGTATAGGAGGTATTAGATTAGGTTTTGAAGGTCATTCTAATGATACAGAATGTGTGTATTCATCAGAATGGGATAAATATGCTCAAAAAACATATGAAGCCAATTTTAGCGTTAAACCTGATGGGGATATTACTAAGGTTAAAGCGCGTAATATCCCAGATTTTGATGTCCTATTGGCAGGATTCCCATGTCAGCCTTTTAGTTCAATTGGAAAACGCGAAGGTTTTGCAAATAAGACACAAGGAACCCTTTTCTTTGATATTTTAAGAATTTTAAAATATCATATGCCATCGGCATTCTTGCTAGAAAATGTACCTGGCCTTCTTACCATTCAACACGGTTATACTTTTGATATAATTATCAATTCGTTAAAAGAAGCAGGGTATTCTGTGCATTCTAAGGTTCTTGAAGCCTCTAATTTTGGACTAGCGCAATCAAGAAAACGAGTAATTATTGTTGGCTTTAGAAATGACGTGGATGATAGTAAATTCATAATTCCAGAAGGTAATGGTAAAAATACTTACATTAAAGATATTCTGGAAGATAATCCACAAGGATATACGATTTCTAAAAGATTGCAACATAATTATCTTTTCAAGAAAGATGATGGTAGACCTTATGTTGTTGATAAAACAACTAAAAAGTACGCTAAGACTTTGAATTCAAGTTATCACAAGATTCAAAGATTAACTGGTACTTTTGTTAAAGGTGGCGAAACTGGATTACGCCTTTTGTCTAAGACTGAATGTATGAGATTGCAGGGGTTTCCAGAGGACTTTAAGGTGCCAGTTTCTAGAACTCAAATGTACAGACAAATGGGCAATAGCGTTGCTATTCCTATGATTGAAGCTGTATCGGATAATCTTAAAGCTGTATTGAAAAAGAAACCAATGGTAAATACACTCACCAATAAAAATACTGAACAATTATCACTTATTTAAATAATATGGGACTTTGACCTGATAGGATTTTTTATTGTACGTCCAATTAAAAGGTGTTTTAAATAATGTGTTTCGATGAATACTTAACAATAGTTTCTTTTCCTCATCTCGATTAAAGTATGTCAATTTTCCAGTTTGAGGATCTACTACGCACATCATGTTGGCTATTTGATTATCGTTAAACCGTCTATTGTTAATTCCAAATAAGAAATAATCAATAAGCCATGGATTGAGATCTGAAAGATTTTTAATTAAGAATTCTCTCTGTTCTGGATCCATACGTTTGGCTGATTTTGCTTCTTGGAAATTAATTAATGCTTTTCTCAATTTTTCAAACATAGTTGGATCATTAAAAATACTGTTTTTTGGTATTGAGGCTTGAATGTCGTCTGCTAAAACTTTTGCATCGCCTTGGTGTGCTGATACAGCTCTATGACTATTGGTAGGATCAGGACGTTTAATTGAAAGCTTAATACGCGATTTACTTTGATCGGTAAATGTTAAATCTATTAGGACATCTGTTTTTGGCTCTCCTAAATTTCCTTTACCATTAGAATCCCTAACTATTCTTAAATCTTCAAGATAATATGGTCCATCTTTTTTATTATTATAAGCTTTCATTGTACTAATCTTTTTGTTAGGAAAATATTTACTCATTAAGGATTGTACAATATCAAAATTTCGGCTATTAATTACCTTGCTTTTTTCGGTTTTATTCCATAATTCAATATTGTTCGGGTTATTAAAGGCTTCGGCTACTTCTTTCTCTGCTTCACTACCTAAGATGTTAGATTTAATTCCTTGGCTAAGATACTTGCTGCATCTGCTAGCTATCATATTTCTAAATTCGCTGAAATTTAGGATGGCGTCGAAATATGTAACTATTTTATGATTTTTTACATTTTTCTTGTATTTTTTTAAATCGCCTTCCTCTTTAGGGTTTGTTATTACATAAAATGCTTTAGTGTCTACATCAGGGCGATTTATTATTTTTCTGATATTTTCAATTTCAAATTCAGCCTTTTTAGCTCTGTCAGCTTTATAACTTGTTGATGTTTCAATAAGCCATTCTTCTTTATGTTGATCATCAAATTCTAGAATTGCTGTAATAAAAAACTGTTTAGGATCTTTACCTGGCGCCCCCATTCTTACCTTTTTAGATAAATGAACGGTACTATATTTCTTTTCAAATTCCTCCAATAATGATAAAATTTCGGTTTTATTTTGACTACCATTTCTCGATTTAATACTATTGTCCATATTGAATTCTTTTGCCATAGTATTTTCCTCCTTTCAAATGTAAATACATTATAAAACATTAAATTATTATAGTTATAAATAAAAAAGAGACCGTAAAAATACGATCCCTGCTTGTGTGGTTAAAAACTGTATTATTAAGTAGAATTATATCATCTTTTGCTTCTGGAACAACCTAATATCTATTTTTAACCGATATGTTATAATCAAAGTGTTAAATGATAATTTAATGTTTTGTAGACAAAATAGTCCTCTCGATTACCCCGAGAGGACTATTTTGTTGTATAATGCACTCTAGCGTGCTAGAGTGATTTAAAGATAAGACAAAGTGATATTAATTTATACTTTTGTCTTCTTGCTGATGAGAAAGAAGTGAGTATTATCTATGTTAACGTGCAAAAAATATAAATGGTTCTGTAGTAAAGGGATAGAAATTATTTATTATTTAGCGCGTTGTCAAGGCAATTAATTTGATCGGTAAATCATTAACAAACCTTGATATAACAACAATGCAAAGAATCTTTGCACGTGCATGCAAAGGATCATTGCTAGGATTTAGAAAAGAAAACGCGTAATCTGAAAATAGATTTTGGAGGTCAAAATGGAACTTGGTAAATTAATAAAAAAGCAAAGAGCTGAATTAGGGTTAACTCAAGAAGAGGTGGCTAAGAAACTATCAGTAACTCGACAGACCCTATCAAATTGGGAAAATGAAAAATCATATCCTGATTTAGATCAGCTACTCAAGCTTAGTGATATTTATCATTTCTCTATTGATAGCCTATTGAGAGGAGATCCAGAGTTGAGAAAATCACTTGATAGTGGAAAAGTTAAACGTATTCTTGAGCCGTTAAATTACTTATTAATTTTCCTACTTGCAGTAATGGGTGCAGTGGGTTTCATTGATACAAAAGCGCTGAGGTTGATTATGGTTATCGCCATCCTTATAGTGCCTATAATCATTGGATTTGTTCAACTTAGAATGGACCATTACATAGGGTATTCTTTGCCAACATTGAAAGACTTTGTAAAGACGCTCGTTCTTGTAGTTCCAACACTTATTGTTATTGGTGGAGCTATATTTTTCACTGTAGGCCATCAAAATATGCATAATACGGTAGGTATTACACTGGCTATATTTATTATCTTAATAATTGTTTTTTACGCCCTTATGAAATTCGGTTTTCATGCTCTTCACGTAAATAATGAAGCTAAGGAACACGGTATGACGCTAGATGAATGGCTAGTTGAAGAAGATAAAGCCAAGAAAAATGGTATGACGATGGACGAATGGCTAAAAGAAAGAGAAACAGATAAAAGCAACGCTAACG
>CAMFQH010000100.1:0-5607 GCA_945980025.1 uncultured Lactobacillus sp. | reverse complement strand
CGGAGGTTCGAATCCTCTAGTCAGCATTAATAAATACGTTTAAAAGATCTGATTGGAAAATCAGATCTTTTTTGTACTCAAAATAATATACATGAATTTTAACGTGAGCACGATTAAATATTGGGGTAATTAACGACTAAAAAAATAAGTGATATAATTAAAAGATCTTTAAAAGGACTTTTAAAATGAAAAAAATAAGTTATGCTCCTCTTTTTAGATTATTAAAAAAGAGAAAAATAAAACAAAAAGATTTTTGGATTAAAGCAAAAATCAGTGGAAGTACACGTCAAAAGTTACGGACAGATAAATGTATTACAACAAATATATTGGTAAGAATATGCAATGTATTGGATTGTGAATTAGATGATATCGTGGAGTTGATAAAGTGATGGAATGGAATACTATTGATCTTTTTTCTGGAGCAGGAGGGTTATCAGAAGGATTTAGTAATGCTGGCTTTAAGATTCTATTAGGAATAGATAATGATTCCAAGGCTCTAGAGACATTTCAAAAAAATCATAATGGAGCTCAAATTATATGTGGTGATATTACAAAGATATCTTTTAAAGACGATATAGCCCCTTTGCTTAAGAACAAAAAAGTGGATTTTATAATAGGTGGTCCACCATGTCAGGGAATGTCATTGGCTGGAAATAGAGAATTAGATGATCCAAGAAATAAATTATATTTAAGTTACTTAAGAATTTTAGGTGAAATAAAACCTAAAGGATTTGTAATTGAAAATGTTCCTGGATTAGTGTCGTTATTTCATGGAAAGATAAAAAATTCTATTTTAGCCAGACTTAAACAAATGAATTATAAGGTTAAATTTAAAGTTTTAACTGCTTCTGATTATGGTGTCCCACAAAGAAGAAAAAGGGTATTCTTTGTAGGGGCTAGAAAAGATATTGATGTTAGATTTGAATTCCCACAACCGATAAGAAATATAGTAACTAGTAAAATGGCTTTATCAGATTTACCACCATTAAAATCAGTAGATTATTTGGGTGATAAAAGACAAAATTATTACACTGAACCTCAGAATACTTATCAAAAGTTAATGCGAAAAAATAGCAATTATGTATACAACCATATTGCTGCTAAACATACAGAAAAGACAATAAAAATAATTTCTATGGTACCAGATGGTGGAAATTATAAAGACTTGCCCCAAAAATATCAAAATACTCGACACTTTCATGTTGCATGGACAAGATTCGACAGTAATAAACCTGCCCCTACAATAGATACAGGACATAGACACCATTTTCACTATAAATGGAATCGGGTACCAACTGTCAGGGAATGTGCAAGATTACAATCTTTTCCAGATAAATATATTTTTTATGGGAATAAAACTCAACAATTTAGGCAAGTAGGAAATGCAGTACCACCATTATTAGCTGAAGCTGTTGCAAAAGCTTTAAAGAAAGCATTTTTAGATGGAGAGAAGGAAAAATAATGGTGTATGAAGTACCGAATAAGTATTATTTTAGAATTCATCATGTAAGGCCTAGATTTAAAGATGATGTTGAGTCAGTTTTACTTTATATGGCTAATAAAATTTGCAAAATTGGAATAAAGCCTAAAAAGGAATTTAAAGATAAACTAGATTCTGAAATATATAAATATCCTGGAAATGCCAAAAAAGCGTTAAAAACAATTAATAATTGGAGAACGGAAATTTGTGCTTTATTTGGGTTCGTTATTGATGATGGAAAGGATACTGTTCCAGGAAATATTGCTAAATTGTTATCCAAAGATGGTGATGTTCCTGAAATGTTTAATTATTTTTTGTATAAATTTCAATATCCAGGAGCTCACATTAAATCTCAAGCTATTCAGCAGCAAATTGAGTGTCATGTAAAATTTCAACCTGCTAAATATATATTAAATGTTCTGGCAGAAGCAAAAGATAAAAATCCAGATGAAGCATATATATCAATTGCGGAATGCACACATTGTATTTTTAATGATCTGAGATGTACGCGTATAAATCATGAGGATTATTCAATAACATGGAATAGAATAATCACTAATAGACGTCAAAAAACAATTTATGATACTCAAGGTGATGTAACTAGATATGCTAAAGATATTCTAGATTATATGAGTAAAGCCGGCTTATTAAATGAATCTAATGGGTCATATTATACTAATGATTTAGCAAAAGAAAATATAGATAAAATAAGAAATAATACCCAATCATTTACTCTGTATGACTCGATGATAAAAGAGGGCAAAGCTGATATAAAGAGTATTAATCAACAAAAAATTAAGTGGTTTAAATATGTTAATAGTATTAATAATGTAAACTTAGCAACAGATGTATTTGCTTATATGCATAGATCATTGGATAACTATAACAAAGCTAAAGAAACTATAGAAAAAGCCATTGCTAATAATCTTACTTATCAAAATACTAAGCAGATAGGAGATCAGGGCGAAGGATTAGTATATAAGTATGAAACTGATTATGTAGAAGATCACAATAGAAAAGATTTGTGCCATTTAATTACTTTTATACCTACACAATTAGCAGTAGGTTATGATTTTAATTCTATTGAGCCGTCTACTGAGCTAAGAAGATTCATTGAAGTAAAAACTACGATTAGTTCATCACCTTTGGTCATTAATTCATTTCATATGACACCAAATGAGGTAAGGACAGCTAGAACTGTAAGACAACATTATTTTATTTATCGATTAAAGGTCATGAAAAATAGACAACCATTACTCACAATAATTAAAGATCCGATATCACTTGTTGAAAAAGGTGAAATTGATGGGGACTTAACAGATATGAGTGATGGTTTGGACATAAATTATAATCCTCAAAAGTTTAAGGAAGTTTCAATATGAAAAAATATAAAATAATATCACTTTTCAGTGGTATTGGAGGAACAGATGTAGGTTTTCAAGGAGGTTTTACGTTTTTAGATAAAAAATATAAAAGATTACCTACTGAACTAGTATTTGCTAATGATAATGATATAGGAGCAAAAAAAATATTTGATGAAAATTTTTCTATATCAGTTAATCCTTTAGACATAAAAGAGTTAGATCCATATGATTTACCTGATGCAGATATAATTACTGGGGGATTTCCATGCCAAAGTTTTTCAGTAAGTGCAACTAATCCGCCTAGACTGGGAATAAAAGATGAACGTGGCAAGTTGTTCTTCTATATGAACAAAATAATACAAGTAAAAAAGCCAAAAGTATTTGTAGCAGAAAATGTAAAAGGAATATTTTCTGCTAATGGAGGAAAAGCTTTTCCACTTATTATTGATACTTTTAAAAAGTCAGGTTATAACGTTACATACCATTTGTTTCATTCTGAAGAGTATGGTGTTCCTCAAAAAAGACAGCGTGTTTTTATAGTAGGTTTTAGAAAAGATTTGGATATTAATTTTGAATTTCCTGATCCAATATATAAGGATGAATCAGAATATATTCCATTAAGAAGAGTAATTGAAGATAAAGTGGATGAAAAATATTTCTTTAGTAAACGTGCAGTAGAAGGAATGAAAAATAGCAAGAATAGGCGTTCAATGAATAAAGGACGTGCACAGGATATTAATAAACCAAGTAATACTGTTGGAGCACATTTGGCAAAAGTTTCATTAAATAGTACTGACCCTGTGTTGCTAGATCATTCCAAATATAGAAGATTTACTCCAAGAGAAGTTGCAAGAATACAGTCTTTTCCAGAAAGTTATAAATTAGTTGGTTCTCAAACACAACAATATAAAGGGCTGGGAAATGCTATTCCTCCAGTTTTAATGTGGTATATTGCTAATGAAATTATAAATGCCTTAGATGGGAAAAAGTCTTTTAAAAAAGAAAGAAATATTCAACTAAGCCTTTTCTAATAGCTAAAAAATTTAATAAGGTGATTTTTGTATGGATAAGTATTGGGGATTAGAAAAAGACAATAAAAAGGCAAACGTTAAATTATTTAAGACATTATTACGTATGCGGTATGAGATGTTTAAATATCGTAAAAATAAGCCATATGCTGAATATAAAAAAGAAGAATATGATGCCTTAAAGAGTGGACAACCATCAGAGCTTAGTGTTATTGAAGATGATAAGATACCTAAAGATTTGGATTTTTCAATAGATCGTTTATGCATAACAGAAATAATAGACAAAAGAAATTTACCAAAATTAGTTTCATTTTTAAGACGATTGATCAAATATGTAAAAAAAGATTCGTTAGCACCTGGAACTTTTGAGGAAGATATTCAAGAAGCATCTAATAGTTTAGAAAAATTGCAAGAAAGTGAAGAAGATATAGCTACTTTTGGTAGGTATAGTATTACTAATGAAGAAATAGACTACGTATACATAAAAATTAACAATTTCTCAGATTCTTACTGTGTATTGAATTTTTATTTAGGCTTGAAAGACAAAGTAAAATCTAACTTAGAACATATCTTATTGGATGATTATAAAGAAAGAACAGTATTACCGTTAGTAGGAATAGGTCCAGATGGAAACTATGCTGCGAGTACAAATTTCTCTTCTGAAGTCATGAAAGAAAAAGATTATTTGGAAGAATGTACTAAAATCAAATGGAAATTTTTAAAGTGGGTTAATAGCGATCTAAGATTACCAACTTTCTTGTTTGAACATGATATTCCAGCGCCTAGCTATATATTTTCTAAAATAAATCCCAAATATTTAAAAAACAATAATTATCAAATAAAATTAGATGCTTTTAGTATTTTAACGAATAACAGTATTGATGTTTCGACACATAAGTTAAATGCCAAGATATGTTTTCCTGAAATATATGCTTCTATAATAAAAGATTATTCATGTTATCAATGTCTATATGATAGATATAATGGTACAGAAGAAAAAATGTATAATGGTAAGTTGTCTACTATGAACAATGAATTATATGAAGAAAATACATCATTGGAATTTATTAAAAAATTAGAATTAATATCTACAATAACTTATAACTTTCATGTACAAATTGAACAATATTTTCATGAAATTATGAGTATAAAAATGCATTGGTTTAAATTTAAAAAAATTTTACGAAAGAATTTTTCTTATAGTAAAGATTTTTATGAATTAGAGTCTATTTGTAGGGAAATTAATATCGGGTCTATTAAAGAAAATTATGCAAATTCTATAATCCTTAGTAAGAATAAAAATCTTAATGGGGTACAAAGTTTAGAAAATCAGATTATTTATAATTTGAATCAACTCAAAAAACGAACAAATGTAATAAATGAATTAGCTGATAAGAAAATTGAGTTGATACAATCTATGAGTTCAATAGTTCATGAGAAAATGCTAACGTTTTTTACAATTTTAACTTTGATTACTTCAATAGTTGCTGCGATTGCTGCAATTATTCCTTTAATTAAAAATTAGAAATATTAATTACCACAATAATTGCCACATATTTTTTATAAAAATAAGCAGGATGATTGAATTATCAGTAATTATTTTTAAGAGTTATATGCTTCTAGTCAGCATTAATAAATACGTTTAAAAGATCTGATTGAAAAATCAGACCTTTTTTGTACTATAACTAAAACATTTATTAATAGCACAATTTTCTTGGAGGAGAATTATGAAAGC
>CAMFQH010000099.1:0-5657 GCA_945980025.1 uncultured Lactobacillus sp. | reverse complement strand
TACAACAACAGATACGGAATCGCTATTGCAGCCGACATTTACTACGCAAAAGATAAGTTGACTATCTTGGCGTTAAGGTGCCATTTGTAAATCGTGGAAAGATCGGTGTCATTGGTATCTGTGGTTCAGGTGGCTTTGCACTTTCTGCAGCTAGCGTAGATACTCGTATCAAGGCCGTTGCGACTGTTTCAATGTACGATATTACTAACTTGCGCGGGATGCAAAACTTAACTAAAGAATAACTTGATGAAATGAAGGACAAACTTACTCGTCAACGTTGGACCGGATTTGAAAATGATCAACCTCAATACATCCCATTTCTTCCCAGAAACCCCATATCTAGCGTAGATGCGTTGCCTGAGACTGATCCAATTACTAATGAATGGCAAAGATTCTATGCAGTACCATGTAATTTCCATCCTAATGCTCGTGGTGGCTCTACTACTACTTCAGACTTATCAATGCTTCAATTTGATGCATTAGCACATATTGACGAAATTACGCCTCGTCCAATTCTCTTTGTTTATGGTGACAAGGCTCATTCAAGATCCTTCTCAGAAAGAGCATATAAGCTTGCCAACGAACCAAAGGAAGAATACATTGTGAAGGACGCTGAACACATTGACTTGTACGATCAAGTAGATAAGATTCCATTTGATAAATTCGAAAGCTTCTTTAAGGAAAACTTGAAGTAAAAGGGAGATATTATGACTAAACCAGATATCATTGTTCATATGATGACTTCAATTGACGGTCAAATTGATTGTGATATGACTGCTCAACTTGATGACAATAGTGAATATTATTCAACTTTGTCAGTACTTGAGACACCAACTAGAGTAAGTGGTCATGTAACTGCCGAGACTGAAATGGCTGATGGTGATTTCACTGCTGATGATGCTGAAAAGTTGGGCAAGGTTAAGAAAAATGCCACTGCTGATTCATACAATATTGTCCCTGATTCTAAAGGCAGGACCGCTTGGGGCAGAGAAAATGGCTCAAGCTTCCCACATTTAATTTTGACTAGTGAAAATGTATCTAAGAAGTATCTCGATTACTTGAATGATCACAATATTTCTTGGATCGCTGCGGGTAAGAAACATGTTGACTTAAAGCAGGCTATGGCAATCTTAGACGATGAATTTTGCATTAAGCGTTTAGCCGTTGTAGGTGGCGGTAAGATCAATGGTGGTTTCTTGAAAGCTGGTCTTGTAGATGAAATCAGTCTTTTAATTGGACCGGGTGTTGCCGGTAGAACTGGGCAACCAGCTGTGTTTGACGGCCTGACTAGTGATAGATCTACACCATTAACATTAAAGAGTGTAAAGAGCTATGCTATAATCATTAAATGAGTAATTAGCAGTTACAATAATTTATGGAAAGTTGAATTGGTAAAGATGGAGAATTATATTTGGATCGTTTCAGAAATCAATGTTGATGAGCCAATTCCTAAGATTAACTGTTTCAAATATAAGAATGATGGTGCTTTCTTGTTTGATGATCGTATCAAATAATTGACTCAAGAGTATGATTTTACTCAAGAATTTCAAAAGGGTGGATCATTCACTAGAATTTTTGGTAGTAAGGAAAATGATGAGATCAAGATTGTTTTGCAATGTTGAGAAAGCAATTGAGCACTAATAAAGAAAGTGTTAGTCAAGACTAACTGACTTTTATTAATAAGCATGATATTAATAGTGTATTGGTGTCATGCTTTTCTTTTTGTCAAAAGGGATGCAAGATGGAAAAGAATAATCAATTTTTAAAGTGGACGACGGACTTGCAGAGTATTGCACAAGCAGGATTGGAATATGGCAGAGATGCTTTTGATAAAGAAAGATATCAGAAGATAAGAAAAATTGCTGGTGAAATGATGCAGGCGCAGACTGGCTTACCTAAGGAGAAGATTGATACCCTTTTTCTAGGGAATGAAGGATATCAAACACCTAAGATTGATACGCGTGCTGCAATTTTTAAAGATGGCGAGATCTTGCTCGTAAGAGAAAAATCAACGCAGACCTGGTCGCTTCCGGGTGGCTGGAATGATTATAACTGCACAACTGCTGAAAATTGTGTCAAAGAAGCAAGAGAAGAGGCAGGTCGGATTGTTAAGCCGGTAAAGGTGATTGCTATTCAAGACCGTAATCACCATAATAAGCCGATTCGCGCAACGAATATTACTAAGATTTTCTATTTATGTAAGGAGATTAGCGGTCAGTTTGAGCCCAATGATGAAACTGATGCTTGTGAGTATTTTGCTTTGGACAATTTGCCTAACTTGTCGCTGGGACGTAATACTAAAGAGCAGATAGCCATGTGTTTTAAAGCAAATGCTGATCCTAATTGGGAGACTGTCTTCGAATAAAAAATGAAGATTTTTCATCTAATTTATATTCTATCTTGGTTTTTAATGGCTTATTTTTTCGTAAACTAAATAAAAAAGTTGACGTTGATGATCAAAGTTATCAAGCGGTAGCTCAAGATTGGGTAGATAATAATTATTAAAAACTAAGAGGTTTTCATGCTCGCGCAAATTATTCATTACTTTCAAACTTCATCAGCTGAATACTGGGGCTATGTTGGTCAACACTTATTTCTGAGTTTGATTTATCGCCATGGTTATTGCTTTGCCACTAGGTTATTTAGGCTCAAGAAATAGAGTAGTAGCAGCCTTTTGTCAGACGTTTAGTCAATTGCTTAGAATTATTCCGAGCTTGGCTTTACTTTTTATCTTGATTCCATTTATGGGAGCAGGGGTTGTACCGGCTATTATTGCCTTAGTTGTTTTGACACTTCCGCCTTTAGTTGTGAATACAATTTTAGGATTCAATGAAGTCTCACCTGTATTAAAAGAAGTTGGCTTATCGCTGGGGATGGATCAAAAGCAATTATTAAAGCAAATAACGCTACCTTTAGCTCTACCTTATATTTTGAATGGGATTAAGCTAGCTTTAGTAGAAATTATTTCAAGCCCAACTTTAGCAACTTATATTGGGGCAGGTGGCCTAGGTACGTTGATTTTTACCGGCCTTGGCCTATACAAGATGCAATTCATAATTATCGGTGCAGTAAGCGTAGCTCTTTTATCACTTCTATCAATGCTGTTGATGGATTGGCTAATTAGAAAGGTTAAAGAAAATGACCAAAACAATTATTAAATTTGAACATGTGGCTAGATAAGAACGAAATAATTTCAGATTTAACCTTTGAAATTAACCAAGGCGAATTTGAAACTAACTTAGTTGATTTGCGCAGACACACTGGTTATGTGGTTCAATCCATTGGCCTTTTTCCTCATATGACTATTGCTCAAAATATTGCGGTAACACCTAATTCGCTCGGTGGGGATAAAGAAAAACTCAATACTACTGTTAATAATATGCTCACACAGGTTGGCCTTGATCCTAAAGAATACAGTGGCCATTATCCTTCACAGCTATCTGGTGGTCAGCAGTAAAGAGTCGGTGTGGCGCGAGCTTTATCAACAAATCCACCAATTATGCTTTTTGATGATCCTTTTTCAGCACTAGATGCGATTATTCGTTAAAATTTACAACAAGAAATAAAAGATTTGCATAAAAACTTGGATGACAAAACTTTCATCTTTGTGACACACGACATTAACGAAGCTTTATTTTTAGGTAACCGTGTTATGGTCATGAACAAGGGAAAGATTGAGCAGTTTGATACCCCTGAGAAGATCGTTGCTAATCCTGCAAGTGATTATGTGGCTCAACTTTTAGGAACTGTTAGACAGAATAAGGCATTATGGGAGCAATTTAAATGATTAAATATTGGCAAGATAATTCAGCACGCATGATGCAATTAACTGTTGAGCATGCGCAAATGGTTCTAATCGCATTAATCATTGCCTTCTTAGTGGCAATTGTTTTGATTGCACTTTTTCTACGTAAAAAGAACTGGATGAACAGTTTGATCTACTTCTTCTCATTGCTATATTCAGTTCCAAGCTATGCATTT
The DNA here is from genome assembly GCA_945980025.1 of uncultured Lactobacillus sp. Lineage (GTDB taxonomy): Bacteria > Bacillota > Bacilli > Lactobacillales > Lactobacillaceae > Lactobacillus. Next base: position 1,676 of record CAMFQH010000099.1, on the reverse strand, counting down.
TTTGCTCTGCTGATCCCGATTACTGGATTGGGTGAGACTACAGCGATCATTGTTTTAGCTTTTTATAACGAATATGTATTGCTTAGAACTTTCATCACTGGTATTCGAGAAGTTGATCCTAACTATATTGAAGTAGCTAGGGGCATGGGCATGACTGAACAGGAAATTTTTACCGAAGTTCAGCACCACTGGTAATGCCAGCAATCTTCTCAAGACTGCAGATTGCTTTAGCCTCGACAATGGCCATTGCGACAATCACCTCAAATATTAGTGCTGGCGGTATTGGTGACTTGATATTTGAAGGCTTGCAAACTGGCAGAGCGATGCCTATCTTATGGGGAATCATTTTAACAGTAGCTTTAACTTTATTGTGCATCGTGATTTTGAAATTAATTGAAAATATCGTAGTTAGTGATGGTTTAGGAAAGCGTGAATAAGATGAAAGCTGTAGTAATTAAAGAAGCTGGTGGACCAGAAAAATTAATATACGAAGATGTACCAACTCCTGAGGTAAAAGAAGGTTGGTCATTGGTTAAAGTTAAAGGCTTTGGTATCAATCACTCTGAAATCTTCACTAGAAAAGGCTTGTCACCTAGTGTAAAGTTCCCTCGAATTTTAGGAATCGAATGTGTTGGTGTGATCAGCAAGACAACTGATGAGAAGAGATTGCCAGTTGGATAAAAGGTAATCTCAATTATGGGTGAAATGGGCCGTGCTTTTGATGGCTCCTATGCGGAATATGCATACTTCCTAATAAGCAGCTTTATTCAATTGAGACTGATCTTGATTGGGTTACTTTAGCCGCATTGCCTGAAACTTACTATACGGCATTTGGCTCTATGCTTAACTTGAAGATTGCTAAAGATGATAAGGTCTTAGTTCGTGCTGGTACAAGTGGTGTCGGTATTGCTTTTGTAAAACTTTTAAAGGCTAAATATCCAGATATTTATATAGCTGGTAGTTCTCGCAGTTTGAAGAAAGAAAAACAAATGCTGGATGCTGGTTATGACGAAGTTATTATTGATAAAGATGGCGAACTTAAAACTGATAAAAAGTTTGACAAGATTCTTGATTTGATTGGACCTAAGACAGTTAAGAACAGTTTTAAGCATTTGATTGAAGGCGGAATTATTTGTTCTACCCGTCAATTAGGCAATCAATGATACTTAGATGAATTTGATCCAATTGTCGATATTGCAGCTAATAGCTATTTGACTAGTTTTTATTCTGTTAATGTCAACGAAAAAAAGATTAACCATATGCTTGATTATGTTAAAAAGTATGATGTAGATGCAAAGCCAGAGCGTGTCTTTGATTTAGAACATGTAGCTGATGCTCATCGCTATTTAGAAAATTCAAAGAGTTTTGGCAAGGTAGTTGTAGTGGAGGATTAACTTATGAAGATAGCAGTAACGGGTGCAACTAGTCTCGTGTTGTTGCACATTTGAAAAAGAAAATAGATTCTGCAGATATTGTTGCTTTGGTGCACAATAAGAATCATGCGACTACTTCAATTAATGAAGATCTTGAAATTAGAGAAATTGATTTTCAAAATCGTGAAAGTCTAAAAAAGGCTTTTGCAGGTATTGATACATTAATTTATGTCGCAAGTAAAACTTACTCTGTTTTTGATCGAGTAGGTGAACTTGAAAATGTTCTTGCGGCAGTGAAGAAAA
>CAMFQH010000098.1:0-5673 GCA_945980025.1 uncultured Lactobacillus sp. | reverse complement strand
CTGATTTTTCAATCAGATCTTTTAAACGTATTTATTAATGCTGACTAGAAGCATAGAGTTTCTAGTCAACATCCTTGATATATCAATGTTTTTAATAGGCACGATACTTGCAAAGTGCAAATAAAGTGCATTTTTAACTAACAATTCCAAAGATGTGAATTTTCTTTATAGGATTCTCGATTTTCTTTTACGTAAGTTGAAAGAAAAACTTGAATAGTATTTCCCATTCTTTGGCAAGCATACATATTAGATATGCGATTATCATTACCTAATAAACTGCTTAAATAAACTCTCAAAGAATACAAAGCTAAAATTGAATCTTTCTGTTTTTCAATCCCTGCATTCTTACAAACAGCTTTTAATTTTTCATTTAAGCTCTTTTGTGTTACCGGTAATTGGTTATTTGAACTAATTGATTTATAATTATGTAAGTTCAAAAAGATGTATCCCGATGTATTTTTTAAACCATATTCATCGAGGTACTTTTTTTGTTTAATCTGAAAATCTTTAATCAAATCAATTACTTCAATATTCTTAATCGGTAAACAATATCTATAAGCGCCTTTGGGTCTGTCTTTCAAAGAACCATTAGGCTTTTTTTCTTTTTCCGACCAGCTATCATCGATTTTAAAAGTATAAGAGCCTTCATACTTTACCAGTTGATCAAACTTTAATACTTGCAATTCTTCTGGACGTAATCCAAGGTAAGTATCTACAATTAAAGCTAACCTAGATACAGAATTAGCAACCGTAGCTCCTTTATACTCTTTAAGTAATTCTTTCCTTAAAGCATCAATTTCATCTTTAGAAAATAAGTGCCACTTCCTACCAGTACTAAAATCAGACTGCTTAAAGAATAACTTTAGATAACCTCTAGGAATTGGATTTACAGCAAGAACAGCCTTATCTATAAGAAAAGTAAAGAAAGTTCGAAAATGTGCCAAAGTTACATCTATCACGGTGCTCTTTTTAACACTTGCTTTAGGATGATTATTAAGATACCAATGTCCAAAATCGTTAAAGAAATGCTGGTCAACATCTCGCAACTGAATACCTACTTTATTTTCATACTTAAGGTATTTATCCAATAAAGTTAAAGAATATTTCCAGCTTCGATTAGTTGTCGCAGTAATAGACTGAGCCTTTTTTTCAACAAATTTGGTGTACTCAATTAGAAGTTTAGATTCATCAGTAATACTTGGTAAGCCATTCTTATAGCTCGCATATTTCACTTTCAAATCAATTTCAAGCTTCTGTGCTTCAAGCTTACTGTCAGTTCTTCTTGTTACACTTTTACGCTTGCCATTAATCATTGGTTGGATTCTAACTAACCAAAGGCCTTTATATTTGCCCTTTAGAATTTTTTTGATCATATTAAACCTCTCTTATAAAAAAGAGAGCGGAATAATGATCCCCTTCATTATCCGCCCTCTTGATTACTTTGTCCAAACCTTTTCTTGATGATAACCTGCGTTTTTTAACCAATCAACGACTTGATCAATCAAGTAAAAAGGTCTACCGCCTGGTAGTTGATGGTAGGGCATACCTGCTTTTCGAAATTTATACAATAACGTTGTACTAATTCCTAAAGCTTCACATAATTCTTTACCAGTTAGATATTTAATCATTATTGTTCTCCTTAAATTGTTTTATAAGCAATTTTGGGATAGAATCAAATTAGTCGAGATTCTAGTCATTGCTTTTGTCGCTATCAGCATGACTAGTATTTTTTTGTGATTTTATCTTCCAAATTGCTTCTGCTATTTCTTCATCTTTAATTAGTTCGTTTTTTAGATCACTATACGTGTCCTCGGTTAATTTTAAAGAAACAACTCTTCTTTTTAATTGCTCAAACGAATCTACTACTTGATTTGAAATGTTACATTCAAAATAAAAACTAAGTGGATCATATGGTGTAGTGATATAAATTGAACGAGCATTGAGATAACGATCATGGTATCGTGCAGGCGCCATTTTATCAATTTCCCAAGGGTCTAAAAGGGTAAGTAATTGACCATAGTCGTAATCGTTGGGTCTAAGGTCATTAATTACTATAAATTCCTGACCTTTGTACTCTTGAAAGTGATCACGTTGAGACCCAAGAATAATAAAATTGTTGGGATGTAATTCTTCTAAAACTTCACGAACAAGTTTTGTTTTTCCAATTCCAGAAGATCCCCAAATCCAATAAGTGGTACACTTTTGTCCTTTAAAGTCTTTTAAAAATCGTTGGTGTTTTTTATAAGCTAAAATGTCTTCAATATGATCCAACAACGTTTTATGTTTTGCCATCTCAAGGACACCAATTTTTTCTTGAAGTTCTTCTTTGGTTAATTGTTCATTCGAATAATCATCAATAAAATTCTCTATGTCATGTCTTGACGGTTTATTAACTTTTTCCCTAATTTGTTTAATCCTTGTTACAAAGTCAAAAGATGCAACTACTTCACTAGGATCATAATGATGTTTATTTTGGGCATTAGTTGTCTCATGAATTAAGTAACTATATCCATTATTAATGGTATTGTGCCAAACTTCGACATATTGTTGTTGATCATTAAATAATTTAGCAATACGGGAAATTGTTTTTGCATCTTTAAATTTTAAAATCACATGAAAATGTGGTCTAATTGGTTCGCCTTTTTCGTTAACATCTTTGTCATGAAGAATATACGCCCATTGTTCGGCATTCGACTTTTCAAGTAGCTCTTTTAAGTCTTCCTGTTTGAATGGAAGGTGTTCAATGTCTTGGGTATACATGAATTGTCTGGCTCTTACAGCCTTTTTCATCTTTACCACTCTCCTTTTTTGCACAATTTACACAATCTTGTGTAGGGGCTGAATAACAAGCTCTCAGCCCCAGAGCAATAGTGATTATGGATATTTTACACAACACGTTTTACATAAAAGTGCGAGTGCCTTCGCTTACGCGTTATCCCTTGTCAGGGCACGCGTGCTACGGCACTCGCATTCCTTTTATTTGGTTCCTTCACTGATTAGATAATAACCTTGTCGTTCGAAACCTGTGAAAGAATAGTCAGGATTCTGACTGACAATTGATTCACGTAGTTTGTTTAGGTTGTCATCCAACAATTTAGCTGCAGCAATATTTATTGGTAATCTAATGCAAATGTATAATTTATTACCTTTATATTCGCCATAGCTTTGGTAAAGATAAGAATTATATGTTTGTGTTGTAGCGTTAACTTTTCTTTTGCCTGTAAACTCATTAATTTCCGCTGGAATTACCAACATATGCTGAATATCAAATGTCAGCAAAAGTGATTTAATATAGTTAATTAAACTTTTGTGAACAATCTGAATTGCTAAAATAAGTAAACAGATTCCAGCAATAATAATATTTACGATTAATGATTGAGCAATTGTTACTTTCCAAAAGTAAAATAGTGCCCAATTAATTGAGGCCAAAATCAATGTGCTCAAAAACATCATAAAAGGTAAATATAACTTAATGGGACTGGGTTGATATTTATGATTTTCAATCATAAGATTCCTCCTTTGATATTGTATGTTGGGGTTAACAAAGGTAGAACTTGAAACGGGTGAGTATTGTCAGTTATTTGAAAAAGACCTGTACCTTTTCCCGTTGGTATTAATATCCCATCGGGATCAATATCAAAAAGAAATTGTGTTGTTTTCTTATTGATATTGCCCAACTGCAGGCATACATTCGCCTGCTCACGAACGGCGATGGGAATAGCATCATTGCTAAAACGCTGGCTAATCAAAAGCAGATGCACCCTCGTTGCTCTACCAAGAAGAGATATCTGTGAGAGTAATGAGAAAAAAGTATCTTTTATTTTTTTCGGCAATCCATCAGTTAAAGCCAGCACTTCATCAATACAAACTGTTAAATGCTTGAAGTGATGATGTGGATCAGTGTAAAGGATTCTTTGACGCACATATATCTCTTTAACGACATTAGCCAATAGTTCGTTACATTGGTTAACAAAATCGCTATTTGACATTTCTTCGTTTGGAAAGATTGTTCTATCTTCTAAACCATAGACATGCGCCCAACGCGCTGGCACATCACATTTTGGATCGATTATATACAGGTCAGAAATATCTTTTAAATAAAGAACTGTAAGTAAATACGTCAGCGTGTAGGACTTACCTGAACCAGAATTTCCAGCAATCAAAATTGAAGTTACTTTGTCATAGTCGATAGATACACCTTGCATTATTTCAATGTCTTTATTAGGATTGGAAGCAAGATATGCATTCATATCTGTAATTGTGAGTCTTCTACTAATGCCAGTCCACGGATAGTAGAAGGCTCTTTTATTTCCAAAGTCTTCTTCATTTGTTGCAACAAGATACATAGTTGACTGCTTTAGCAAAGATTTAAGCGGATACAATGCAGAATTGGCAATCTTATAAATCCGCTGATAAAGGTCATTATCAATAATGTAACTTGCGGGTAAATGAGGAATGAAAAGAAAGCCATCATTCAACACCTTGACTTTAAAGCTGTTCGTATAACTTGTTTCACCTGAAAGATCAAGTGACATATTGAGACATTGGGTAATATAACGAGCAGTTTCACTACTTGACATTATTTCATCACCTCAAGCCCGTTGGCTTTGAAGTATACGTTATTTCCAACTTCACAAGCTTCGAGATTTTGAAATTTAATTTTGGTAAACATAGATGGTAGGCTAACCTTATTAGGAAATTTAACCTTAAATGGTTCTGTTCCTTCAGCAATAAACCAGCATTGATAACCCGTTACTTCATCTGTAGGTTTTCCATTGACCCATTTAACTTGTGTATCTAAATTGATAGATAATGAGTAAGTTGAGACGTCACTTGGAATGTACATTTTGGCTAGTGCTTCTGAGTAGCCACTTGTTCGTTTGATTTTCATTTTTTGAAAATCCTCCTTAATTAAAATTTATTTTGAAGATTTCTTTAATCTTCACTGTTTACTATAAAGGGGCTGATGATAAAATACACGTACAGCTTTATGTTCATAACTTTTGACGATGAAAGAAGGCTTTATTATGCCAAAACCAAAATATCCTATTCCTAATAACAATTTTCCTAGATTTATTAATGAGTATTTAAGTGGTCACTCAGATTCACAAAATGATCTTGCACGCAAAATAAATAAGCTGGTTCCCAATGAGCTAGCTATACCAATTGATACACTTGAAAAGACAAATGGAAATTCCAATATTATCAGCGGAAATTCTAATATTTTTAGTTGGAGGAAAGGAACAAGGCCAAAAGAACCTGCAATCAGGGCAGCTTTATGTAAAGTCTTAGATATTACTTATATTGAAAGTTTATTTCTTATACCCAGCAAAACAACAGATTATACTTTATCCGTACTTGATTACCTTGTAACTTTTATTAAAGAATTATCAACTAAAGACCAATATAAAAATTTCGTAAATTGCAATAATAACTTGAACACTTTTGTTTAGGCTGTTTGATAGATGCGATCTAATTCTCTTTCAAAGATTTCATCTGGTGTATGATAAGCCAAGATCTTTCTTGGCAATGAATTGCACCAAGTTTCAATGTCAATGATTTGTTGGAGAGAGTAGTTATGAATATAGTCACCTTTAGGAATGAATCTGCGAATAAGGCCATTATGTCTTTCAACAGTGCCTTTATCGCAAGAAGTATATGGATGGGCGTAAT
>CAMFQH010000097.1:0-5770 GCA_945980025.1 uncultured Lactobacillus sp. | reverse complement strand
TAGAAATTTTTGGGAAACCTGACTTACAAGCTAAGTCGTTTGACATGGATGTAGATTTTGTTAAACAGCCTGCCGCAAAAACAGCTTTAGCTAATCAAGGTATCTATAATGGAATGCTAGGTCTTTTAATCTTAATTGTATTTTTCTTCTTCAGAATGCCAACTTTAATCACTGTATGGCAACTTTTGCTTGCCTTTGTTGTAGTTGTCGCTATTTTTGGGGGCTTTACAGCAAGTAAAAAGATTTTTGTTGTTCAAATGCTACCTGCATTAATTGCCTTCATTCTACTTTTCTTCTAAAACATCTATAAAAAAATGAGGATTGTCATAATGACAGTCCTCATTTTTTACTTAATATTCTGTTTTTATTGATTCCAAGCACTTTCGAACTTAGTCTTACCGGCATCAATTTGTGAATTCCAGTTTTGACCCTTCTTTGCTTGTGCAAAGATGTTTTGCATAATTGAATTCAATTGAGTGTAGGCAGCGTTGCTGTTCTTAACTACAGGAACACTGTATAAGTTCTTCATTGCCTTGTCTAATTGAGCAGGAACTTTAGACTTAGTTGAGTTCTTGTAAGCACTAGAGTTAATTACATTGTTGGTTACAGGGATGTATCCAGTTTGATCAGCCCAAGTCAATTGTTGGTTCTTACCTAACAAGTACTTAATGTACATGAAGGCAGCTGCTTTTTGTTCTGCAGTACCCTTGTTAAACATGTAGATATCAGTACCTTGTTGCATGTTGTACTTAGAAGGACGAGGTGCAACACCGTATTGGAACTTATTACCAACACCCATCTTAACAAATCCTTCACCAGCACTAGTACCTACAAACATTGCAACCTTTTGGTTAGAGAAGTCACCAGAAAGGTAACCAGCTGAACCAGCAGTCTTGAAGTAACCAGCTTTAATACCATCAGCATAGTAGTTGATTACTTTCTTAGACTTAGAACCAGTAAAGTTGATGTTCTTAGAGAAGTTTACGCCTTCATCCTTCATACCTAAAACGTAGTAGTTTGAAAGTGAGTCGAATCCAGCACCAACAACCTTGTGGTTACTCTTTTCGTAAATCTTCTTAGATGCTGCCTTTAATTCAGCCATTGTCTTTGGTACTTTAACACCATATTTATCTAATAAATCTTTGTTATAAGTTAACATTTCAACAGATTTATTAAATGGAATACCATATTGAGTACCCTTAATTTGTGCACCCTTTAATAATTCTTCACGGATGTCACTCTTCTTAGCTGAGCCCCAACCAATCTTACTATTGTTAATGTAAGGGGTCATATCAACCAAGCGTTTGCTATTAGCGGCATTTAAAAGCCAGCCAGGATAAGCTTGAGTAATTGTAGGCAAGTTATTTGGTGATTGCAAAGTTGAGTTAATCTTTGCTTGTAAATCAGTATACTTACCTTGGTTTTCAAGCTTAACAGTAATGTTAGGATTCTTCTTTTCAAAATCCTTAGTCAAGCTTTGTAAAGTCTTTTCTTGAGTTCCAGTCATACCATGCCAGAAAACTACAGTAGTTTTCTTGGTAATCTTAGTTGGAATATCAGCTGACTTACTACTTGAGCTATCATTACTCTTAGAATTTGAGCAAGCAGTAGTGCCTACAAGGGCTAAAGCAGCAACTGCAACTGCTGCAAATTTTTTAGTGAACTTCATATGTTCCTCCCAATAAAAACAAACAACAAAATAAAATTTTAATTTTAACTAAGCGTAAATACCTCTCCGCGCTTAGGTAAAATCCTTTCTCCAAATGGGTTTTCTTCTAATTCTGGATGCAATGTGTGCACAGGAGCCAAAATTTTTGGCTCAAAACCCGCAATAATTTCTTTTAATTCAGCTACATCCGCATGTCCTGAACAACGTAGAGTTATCAATTCAATTCCACGTTTTTCAATATTTTCAATAAACGGAGCATAAGCTGGATCAAAGTCTCCCAGAGGCTCAGCATTACTATGAATGTATAAGCCTCCCTTTTGTAGTTGATCATAATGACCCACTACTTGCCAGAAATATTGATGATCGTCCTTTAGAAGATCTTGATAACTAACTTCAAGATTTGGATCGAGCGCATCAATCTTTTCATCTTCTGGCAAGTAGTAGTAAGGAACATCCTGCCGTAATGCCAATTTTAATAATTCAGCACGTTTAGCATGAAGGACTACTTTTCGAGGAGAATCTGAAATAATTCTCAAAATTCGCTCTACATTTGTAGGATAAGTATTAAAAGTCAACTGGCGCTTTGGATTATCTTTTTGGTATTTAACTACTCTTTCAGTAAGCTCAACCTCATTCTTAACGCCTTTGAACTCTTCACTATCCTCTTCACTACGTTCTGGCCATGAAACACCAGTACCTTCGATAATTAGCATATCACATTCCTTACCGGCCGCCATAAATTGACGCACCCAATCGGGATGATAACCATGCAAGCGAATATCCCCAGTATGAACGATTGTCTTATCAGGCGTTTTGATGATTAACCCAGTTGCTCCGTAAGCATCATGATCACTAGGAACAACGGTTAAAGTTATATCTCCAACTTTAATGGGCTGGTTTAATTTAGCAGCAATTATAGGACGTGTATAATTCTTGGGTTTATCAGCTGCTGGCAATAAAAATTCTCCATCCCGATTCAACACTGGTAGCAACGCCGCAGTTAATGGACCAGCATATAGTGGAATATCAGGCGCTAAAAGATTCATAGCTTTACTATGATCCAAATGAAGATGAGAAATATAAGCTGCGCTATGTTGCCAACGTTCATGATCTATTTCTTTTCCCGTAATCTTTGGATCATAGAAATTTGGTACATCACCAATCAATTGATATTTAAGAAGGGTTGAAAAATTTTCATCTTCCATTTTTAATCCAAGTTCTGGACGGTACACTTCTCCTAAATCAAATAATACATGTGACTTATCATAAGCTACTTCAATCATTGGGCCGCCAATAGTCGTTAACCCATTATAAAAAGTAACTGTAGTTTTAGGCTTTGAGGTCATTACGTACTACTCCTCGAATAATTTGCTTTCTAAAAATGAAGTAAACAATTAAAACAGGTACTACTGTTAAAGTTGCTGCTGCTAGTTGAAGTTGCGTTTGAGCACCCGCATCAGAGGCAAAGGCAGCTAAACCATTGTTCAATAAGCGCATCTTATCTTCATTTGTTACCAATAATGGCCATAAGAAGGAGTTCCATCCTGAAATAAAACTAAGCAACGCAACAGTAATTAATCCACCTTTAGACATTGGAACTAGAATTTTCCAAATATACTCCCAGTCAGAAGCTCCATCAATCATGGCTGCTTTATAAATTGTTGGTGAAATTGCTGTGAAGTAGCTTTGTAAATAGTACATATAAAAGATAGATGTTAAGAACGGTAAAACCAATCCTAAATATGTATTCAATAAGCCTAAATGAGCAATTGTATTGTAGTTGGTAAAAATTATTGCTTCTCCCGGAACCATTAAGAGTGAGAGAAAAATTAGCTGAATAAATCCTTTTCCCTTAAACTTCAAGTTGGTCATTGCAAATGCACCGAGAATTGAAGTAAACAATGTAACAATTGTTGTAGTTGCCGCTGTAATAAATGTGTTTAAGAAGTATCTTGCAAATGGTGCTTGCTCAAATACTTTTTGATAGTTACTCCACCTCAAAGTCTTTGGAATTAAAGTTGGTGGAATAGTGGTGGTTTCTTGATAGGACATCAATCCACCTAAGATCATATAAATAAATGGGAAAACAGTTATAATGCCAAAAATTCCAATGAATAGATAGACAAAAATCATTCCCCAACGTAGTTTTTTCTTCTTCATTCTAACTGTTCACCTTTTTCATCAATTTTCTTTGTAAGAAAGTTACGAACAATATAAATAGGAACAAGACTACTGTTGCAGCCATTGCTACACCAGGCGTACCAACAATTTGGAATTTATTATAGATATAGTAAACTGCCGTCATTGCCGAATTACCTACACCAGCTTGTCCATTAAATAATGCATAAACTTGGGTATAGATCTTAAATGCCCCAATTAAGTTTACAGTTAAAAGAAATGCTAAAGTTGGAACTAACTGTGGCACGGTTATGCGCCAGAACTTTTCCCTACTTGTTGCACCATACATATCAGCTAAAACATAGTAATTTGGTTCAATGTTTCTTAACGCACCCATCAAGATAACGATATTAAATGCCAAAGATGACCAAACACCAAAGATAATCAATGAAACAAGACTTAGACTCGGATTATCTAACCAATCAGGCTGTGGTAAATGAACAAGTTTTAATAAGAAGTTCAATAAACCGTATTCACCATTAAAGATATAGCGAAATACAATTCCAATTGCGATTGTACTGGTAACATATGGCATAAAAAACATAGTTTCAAAGAAGGCAGTATGTTTAATCTTTGAAAAGATAAACCATGCTAACGCAACAGAAATTATTAAGGCAATTGGTACAGCTAAAAATGAATAAATAGCTGTATTCATAATTGCACGCCAAAATTCTGGATCGCTAAAAATGTATTGATAGTTAGAGAGTCCATTAAATTGAAGATCAATTAATGGACCACCCTGAAAACTCATCGTAAAAGCACGTAGAATTGGCCAAATACTAAATACAGTAACGCAAATAATGGCCGGTGCTAAAAATAACCAAGCTTTTTTCTGATTATCTTTCATTAATAGATTCGCTCCCCATCTGGCTTAAATAAGTAAACGCGGTCTAAGTTCATCTTAAATTTCACGCTATCTCCGGGTTTTATTTCTTGCTCTAAATCAATCAATGCACGCTGATTTGTTCCAGCATGAGTAAATTTCAATACTCGTTCGCGTCCAATCAATTCGACATCATCAATCACTTCGGAAAGTTCGCCTTCATCACTTAACTTTAGGTTTTCAGGACGAATACTCAATGTATAGTCTCCGGCTACTAAGTCGCCTCTAAATTTTGCACTATCTAATTTTCCAACTGGAATCTCAAAGTCTGTACCAATAATCTTATTGTCTGCTACCTTTACATCAAAATTATCAATTACTGGATTACCAATAAAGTTAGCAACAAATTGATTATTAGGTTCAAGATAAAGGTCTTGACCCTTATCGTCTTGTTGAATTACTCCATTATGGAAAAGAATAATCTTATCACCAATTGAGAGTGCTTCTTCTTGATCGTGGGTAACGAATAAAGTAGTAATTCCTACTTCCTTAACCAAATTACGAATTTCTTCACGAATCTTTAAACGTAAGCGGGCATCTAAGTTACTTAATGGTTCATCCATTAACAAAATTTGTGGTTCTTGCACTAGTGCACGTGCAATCGAAACACGCTGCTGTTGCCCACCAGAAAGATTGCCCGGTTTTTGATCAGCTAATTCTTCAATATGAGTTAATTTCATAAATTTTTGGGCAATTTTTTCAGCTTCATCTTTTGGCTTCTTGTTCTTTCCCACTGTCATTGGAAACATTACATTCTGTAAAACAGTCATATGTGGGTATAAGGCATAATTCTGGAATACATAGCCAATATTACGATCTTTTGGCGCAACATTAAGAAGAGACTTACCATTTACAATGATGTCTCCACCAGTCGGATTCAATAGTCCGGCAATCATATTTAAAGTTGTAGTTTTTCCACAACCACTAGGACCTAACAAACACACTAAGTCACCCTTTTTTACAGAAAAGCTAACAGACTTAATCGCTTGGTAACCATTCTCATAAGTTTTTTCTAGGTTATTTACCTGAATGAATTTATC
>CAMFQH010000096.1:0-5777 GCA_945980025.1 uncultured Lactobacillus sp. | reverse complement strand
CCAAAATATAAAATATATTCAAACACAGTGCTAATAAAAACACTATCTCTTACTTCTTCCACCACCCAAATGTAAAATTCTTATGAGTAAACTTCTTAATATCAAAAAATGCTGTTGTTCCACCCACAACCTTACTTAATTCTTCTTCTTTCAACTCAATCTTTTTAACAACTTTCTTTTCCATAATTAATCCATCCTTTCATGAATCATCCTTTACACCTCAAATATAGCATGATTTGCCTTCCGATATATGAAAAATACCAATTCAGTCGTTTTTTAGACTGATTTGGTATTTTTTTAATAATTTTTACCTATAGATTTTATAAGGCCCAGGAAACTTTTCCCATGGACTTGGCAAGTCTTCTTCTTTCGGTACTGGTAAAGTCAACACCATATGCAATTGATTACTTCCACCAATGACTTTAGCTAATTCTTTTTCATTAATGAAACTCATTCTTCTAACCTCTCTTCATCACTAAATTATTAATTATCTACATAACCAACGAGGACACCATGGTCTGCCTGGCCATGCCTTCGGATTGTTATAATCCATAGCACCACCACCGCCGCCAATCCCCCATTCTGAGCCAGCTTGTTTAATTGTTGTTTTCTGATCAAACAATCCCTGTACATTCACATTAGAATTATTTAGTTCAAAAGTAGTAGTCTCATCCGCTAGCACAGTTGAGGTTAACGTCATTGGTAACATCATTGCCATTCCTACGCCCAAGGTTGCTGCTAACTTAGTTAAACGTTTCATAATTATGCCTCTCGTTTAGATAAACTAACAATCATACTCGATTCAAAAATGATGATTTCTAAAACTATCAATAAAACTGATAAGTCGACCATTGCCGCCGCTACCAGACATTCCATCTGGCCCCATTTGCTTCGGACCAATGATTTTCATTTCAGCTAGTGAACCACCAACAACTTTTTCTAACTCAGTATCTTTTACTTCTTTAATCTTTTTCATAGTTCGTTTTCTCCTTTCAAAAGATTACAACCAAATAATACCTTAAATCCCTATTTCAAAGTTAAAGCTGACCAATTTAGCCTTTTTTCATACTAAATTGGTTGCACCAATACCAAATTCATCTTAAAACTCAATCAACAGCAATAATTCTTCCCACATTCTCTTCTATAAACTCTCTTCTTTTACCTGTCATCATTATTACAGCAATTGCTAATGGAATTAACAACATAATAACTGATGCTACCCAGCCATTGGTGATCAGCGAATTAGTTATTTTCGTCAACGGCGTTTCACTGAAAGCAATCAAATCTAATAACCCGTGAAGTAACATGCTTAGCCATAACTTACCGGTGTACAAGTAAATTACTGCAAACAGCATCCCCGCACCAAATGTATAAATTAATTGCTGTAACATCGCTGCTAAGTCAAAGTGCGTAAACATAACACTTGTACCTAAATTGCTCAAATGACTTAAACTAAACAATAGTGAACTAATCACTGTAGCCAAAATCAATTGATACTTAAAGTTGCGCATAACAACAAGTAAAATCATCAAATTTAAACAGCGTAGCGTTTCTTCAAACACTCCTGCATTAATCGCCATCAATACTGCATCAATCGTCACTTCAAATGTACTAAAATCCCACTGCCAAAAACACAACAAATCAGCCAAGGACGGTGCTAGAGTTACAAAAGAATTGAAAAAAGCAAACCAAACAGAAAAAATTAACAAGAGAATTAACGCTAGCCATTGAAAGCTTTTACTTTTGCCCAATTTTAGATTCCATTGAAATTTAAGCTGCCATGCCCTAGTTATGAAAAATGCCAAAATAAAAGTAGCAAGGGCAATTATTACACCAGACCTAATAATTGCTTTAATTACACCAGATGTACCTAGAAACCTGTTAACATTGTAGCTATAGTTTAGATACAAAATGAAAATCATGAATAGTCGCATGAACCAATTTTTCACTACTGGAAAGTTAACCACTACTACTGGAATATCAACCAATAAAAGTAACACTATGCCCACAATTGAACTAACCAATACTAGTGGTTTAACCATCAAATTGAGCATAGAAGTAGTCGTGTAAATCAAAAAGTTAAATATCAGGATTAAAGTTAAGCTACCCAGCCATTGACTTGCTATTTTGATAGAATGCTTGTTTTTGCCCCATATTTTCAAAATGAAATTAAGCAACAAAATGGTTAATGCAATCCAACACATCCTAGACCAATAAAGTTGCGGCAAACTTTCACCAACTATTCCAATAATAATTGAAACTATCATGCCGATAATTAATTCTATGTCTAACAGTTTATTCCACACTTTGCTTGTCATTTCGGTCATCCCCTTTTACTACACAATGAAAAACATTTAATTTTATGCTAATTCTAATAGTTTTCAAAAAATGATGTAAAAAAATACCGAATTAGTCATATTTCTGACTGATTCGGTATCTTTTGCTATCTAACTAAAATGAATTGATTGCTTTATCTGCCTAATGGGCTGGATGATAATACGTATGACCAATAGGAGCGCCAGTTCCACCACTGCCTGTCATCCCATCCGGTCCCATTTGCTTCGGACCAATGATTTTCATTCCAACTAGTGAACCACCAATAACTTTTTCTAACTCAACATCTTTCACTTCTCTAATCTTTTTCATTGTTCTTTTCTCCTTTCAAAAGATTACAATCAAATAATACCTTAAATCTCTATTTCAAAGTTAAAGCTGACCAATTTAGCATTTTTTCATACTAAATTAGTTGTACCAATACCAAATTCGTCTTAAAACTCAATCAACAGCAATAATTCTATCCACATTATCCTCCATGAATTTTCGTCTCTTACCTGTTAACATCCACCCGAAAATCAACACAGAAACAACCAATATAATTATTGCAGCCGGCCAACCCGTAAACATAGTTATCGATTCATCAGAGCTTGTCGTTTCCAAGTCGATTAGAAAATGGATTAACATCCCTAACCATAATTTACCAGTATATAAGTAAAACACACCAAATATTAAACCAAAGCCCAAAGCATATGTAAGTTGCTGTGCTATCATGTCGATAGAATAATATGTGCCATTTGTAATAGTATTCAAGCCACTTAAATGGATTAAACTAAACAAAATTGCTGATATTATCACTGTTGACGTAATTCTGCTTTTAAAGTTACGCATAGCATAAAGCAAAGCTATTATTTCTAATCCACGAATTGTTTCTTCACCAATACCAGCTGTAGCTGAAAAAGCTAATATATCTGCAGTAAAATGATATGAAATTTCATAATTATTCCAATGCCAAAAACTGAGTAATTCTAGCCACGTATCTACAATATTGAGATACGTATTAAAGAAAATAAGCCAGATCATTAGTCCCAAAAGCAACAGCCAAGATCCTAATTGAAAATTACTTGTTTTAACAAATTTTAAATTCCAACTAAATTTTAGTCCCCATGCCTTAGTTATAAAGAAAGCTAACACAAAGCTTTCTAAGGCAACTATCAGGGCATCATATACTAGAAAGTGAAGTGATTCTGGTAAATTAACAAAATTATTGATATTGAATGTCCAACTCACATCAATGATTGCAATACTTAGTACGCGGAGGAAGCCTTTCTTCAATATCGGCATTGCGACCATTACCCAAGGAATATTCACTACAAGCAAAAGAATGCATCCCATAATTGAGAAAAACATTGCCTCACTTGGAAAGACTTGATTAAAGAAAGAGATACCATTATAAACTAAAAAATTAAACACATATGGTAATACTAAAATACTCAAGCCTTTAGCCATTACTTGGAAATAATGATTTTTATTCTGCAACAGAGTCAAAACAAAAATCACTATTAACGCACATAATATGATCGGACTCTCTTGTTTTAAGAAAATAAATTTATGGCCAATATGCAAACTAAAGCATAACGTCAGCAATATTCCGATCAATAGTTGAACTTTCAAAATCAACTCATACTGTTTGTTTTTCATAATTTCCTCTTGTATTTATACATTATCAATATCTCATATTATTTTTGCTTGATTTTAGCAAAAATAATACATACAGTGTTAAAAAGTACCGAATCAGTCAGAAATATGACTAATTCGGTACTTTTTTGATTTATTTTTTACAAGGACAAAATAATGACAATCCAGTCAACCATATTCAGCCAATCACGATACCAGTAGGCTTGCCAGAATGACATATAAGTTAATTTTTTTCTTTTTCCTCTCCAAAGATAAGTAACAACATATTTGTTATCCTTTTTACCACGTAAAGTCTGAGGAATTGCGATCAGCCAACATAATACAATCAGCAGCAAAATGATTAACAGTATAACCTTCATATCTATCCTTCAGTTCTACTTTTTCCTTAAGAAAATTGCACCCATTGCCATGCCAAACGCTAATGCCCATAACGTGTCATTAGAAAAAATCATGGTCTTTAGACTGCCATTATTCGACTTGGTAATCCAATCAAAGATAAGATCAAGCAGTACAAACACAAGCCCTGTAGCAAGACACTGTAACCAAATATTCCATGAGGAAAGCTCACCCTTATTTGAAATCAAACTTACAGCAATCAAACCTCCAAATAATGTTCCCATTACCAATCCCAGCGCTAAAGCAATAATGATCTGCATTATGTCTAAATGCCAACCAGATCCACTGCCTATATACCATAATAATAAGGCTACGCTTACGACTGTGCCGATAACCATTCCTAAGATGATTTTCTTATTTTCACGTTCAAATTTTTGATTTTTCATTTAAGTCAACTCCATTTATCTCAAATCACAATTATTTACATTGTATTTTACATTATTGACATGCAAAAAAACTAGCATGGAATATTTTCCATGCTAGCTCTCTTAGTTGATTGATAATGCGATGTGACTTACTACTGCATCGTAGTTAGATTTTTTCTTATTTTGACTCTTAGTTTTCTTTCCAGCCTAAATCTTCAAGCATTGATGCCATTGCATTAGCTGAGATCTTGTTTTCTGCAAAGTGCATTGATTCTTGCTTCCAGCCGTCTTTTTCAAGCATGTTGGTCCTGTCTTCAACACTAACAGTCTTTACGTTAAATCTTAATTCAGTTTCAGTAGTTAATTCAGTCATCATCGTTATTACCTCTCAATCACTTATTTCTCTCTTCACGTAAGCCATCCTTCATAAAGCTTGATAAATCAACGTTTTATCCAACAAAAATATTTTTAGAATAATACAATAAAAAACAAAAATAACAGGAATAACCCTGTTATTTGGAGTTATTCCTGTCATTTAAATTATGCTTCTGTATATTCGCCTTCGCAGTAGTTAAATACTACTTTACGATCAGCTAATTCAACTATAATTCGCTGATATTCATGTGCATAGCCATGATGCGCTAATTTGACCGTCACTTGATCATGATCAACTTCAATATCGTACAAGTTATACTCGCCTTTTTGATACTCAAAGTCAACGCCGTTATCCTGATAGTGTCTATACTTGCTGCCATTACCAAATACTCTGAATGTCATATCTTTATCCGGTTCATCAGAAATATGGTCGACTTCCTTACCCCACGGTAGAATCGTATCTTTTTTAATAAATAGCGGTAATTTATCAATTGGAGCATCAACTAAAATTGTATTCCCACCTGAATACTCTACACCGTTCCAGAAGTCAATCCATTCACCTTTAGGTAAGTACACCGCACGCTTAGTTTGACCTTCTTGAACAACTGGGGCTGCCAAAATGTCCTCGCCCACCATATATTCATCATTCAAGTTATACACCTGTGTATC
>CAMFQH010000095.1:0-5872 GCA_945980025.1 uncultured Lactobacillus sp. | reverse complement strand
TTAGTTGAAAAGAGTAAATTGAAAATAAAGCTTCCAGATTCTATTCCCCCAATGGTAGCCAATTTCATCAATTCACTGATTCCATTACTTGCAAATATTTTCATCTTTTATGGTGCTAATCTAATCTTAGTTGGTGTGACTCATACAGACTTTACTAATTTTATTATGAAATGTTTAACACCAGCTACATTTTTGGCTAACAGTCTCTGGGGTTATATTTTGATTGTGACTCTAGGTAATTTGCTTTGGCTAATCGGAGTAAATGGTAGCAATGTTATTTTCCCAATTGTATTTGCTACAGGTGTTGCAGCAACAGGTGCAAATGCTGCTCTGGTTGCTAAAGGTTTGGCTCCAACGAATTTGATGAATTTACAAATGTTTAGAATTGCTGTTTTAGGCGGTTCAGGTAACTCTTTAGCTTTATGTCTTTTGATGATGAATAGTAAAGTTGAAAAGTACCGTGCTTTAGGACGTCTTTCATTTATCCCAGGAATATGCAGTATTAATGAGCCAATTATCTTTGGTACACCAATCTGTTTTAATCCAATTTTAGGCATTCCATTTTTAATAGCTCCTATCATTAACATTATCTTGACTTATGTAGCCGAGAGCTGTCATTGGATTGGAATGGGATATATTGTAGATCCATCATTTACTCCATTCTTTTTCCAGGCATACATCAGCTCAATGGATTGGAGAAATGTTATTTTCGAATGTTTGTTGATCGTCATCGGTATTTTCATTTACTTACCATTCTTTAGAGTAGCAGAACGTAACGAAATGAAGATTGCCGCTACTGCTGCAGCATAAGAGAAGAGATTTAAATAATATTAATCCTCGAAATTCAATATGAATTCCGGGGATTTTTGTTTAGTAATAGTAATTTGAATTGAGGCATTTTTTATTAAACATTTTTTCTAAATACCAACAGCCACTTGCAAAAACAAAATCTTATTTCAAAATTAAAATGGGTGAGTTAATGATATTTTTAGGGAGTAAAAAATGAATAAAAAAGCGATATTAGTATGTAGTGCGCTGTTAGCTTTGGCTGGAATAATGAGCTCAGCTCAAGTGAAGGCCGACGACTTACCAGCTGGAATGACCGCCGGCAACACAGTTTCAATCACCAAGAAAGTTTTTGTTTATAACCGTAAGCAAAGTGCTAAGGTAAACGCCAAACGCAAAGCTTTGATCAATGCGCAAAATGAGTTGTCTGCACTTAAGGGCAAGATCAAGGGCGATGAATTAGCCACCGGTGGAGCTAGCGGCTTTTTCCAAGAAATTGCGGAAAGCTCTGGCATGAGCGAAGCACAGAAAAACGATGCCGCCACTGCTTACGCCGTAGTTAACGGTCAAATTGACGCACCAAGTTGGTATGACCAGTACGTTAATCTAGGTCAAGCTAGCGATGCCACCAGCGTAAAGAATTTATACGCAACTTTGCCTTACTATGATCAATACATCAAGATCCGTCAGAAGTATAACTTGAATGTCCCTCAAGTTTCTTTGGCCGATGTTGCTGTTGCGATGATGGACGCAGATTACAGTACTCATGTGATCGACCATGCTCGTCACTACAATGCTGATGAGAATTTGGCCTGGAATGTTTCCGATGATCCAAACAGTCTTTGGATGAGCGAGGAGTCAATTTGGAAAAAGGGCGTGAAGAAGAATCCTTCTTTGGCTCAATACAGAAATGACGGCTATGGTTTATCCCAAGTTGACCATAATTTCTTTGAACAAGTTGGCCACTACCTTAACTTGACCGATCCTGCTACCCAGAGTTACGGTTTCGGCCTGAACACCGAGCATCATAAGTATGACGATACCGAGTCATGGGATGCTGGCTATGGCGAATCCGCCTTTTCAGTAGATGAATTTAAGCAGCTGGTAACAGATTACTACAACAAGATTGAGCAACCAGACCAAGTAAAAACCGCCCAAAACAAGGTAAAGGCAGCCAAGAAGGCTTTGGCTAAAGCTAAGAAGGCTGATAAAAAGAAAGCTGTGAAAAAAGTACGTCGTGCTCGTAAGGTGAAGAGATAAATTGTGAGGAAGGTGTCCCTGTGGGGATGCCTTTTTGATTTAATGTGAGTTTAAAGAAATAAAGGATAGTTATTGCTCTTAAGTAATTAATTGGTTAAACTATAGGTGATAATTGAACATTCCCATTGATCGTAAATCGTTGGAGAATGCGCCATGTGAAGCGCGTTCTCGTTTTTTTATTTTTGGAGGTGAGATCAGTATGGATATTTTATTAAATAGGGTATTTACCAATCGAGAATTGATTTCTTTGGTTAATACAGGAACGATGAAATATGCTGAAAAAGCCAGTAAACGATATGGTTTTAATACTAAAAATATCTCTGAAATGCTTAAATCTATATATTCATATTTGGGTTCTAATCATAGAAACGAATATTATTATAAGAATCAGTTACTTAGCAAAATAGTATTGGGCAAGCACAGCCCTAATACTACGAGTGCTTTAAGAGAATTACCAGTATCCAATTCCATTGCTGATTTCATTATTATTAACGGAAAAGCTCAAGTTTATGAAATTAAAACAGAGCTAGATACTTTGTATCGTTTAGATGGGCAACTTAGGGATTATTACAAAGCCTTTAAATATGTAAATGTGATTACAGACGAAAAGTACGTTGAAAAGGTAAAAGAATCAGTAAATAAAGATATTGGAATTTATACGTTAACTAAGAGAAATCAAATTCATCAAGTGAGAGCTGCTAGACAACATGCGAATGAATTAGATAGCAGTACAATGTTTAGAATATTAAGAAAAACAGAGTTTGAGCAACTGAATATTAAAGAATTTGGTAAGTTACCAAAAGTGGGAGCTTCCCAATATTACAAAGCTAACTTTGAATTGTTTAATCAACTGTCTAAGGAAAAACAGCAAGCAGATTTAACCTATATTTTAAAGCAAAGATACCTTAAAAGATTTAAAGGAAAGACAGACTTAATAAAAAAGTGTCCTGATGAATTAAAAGAGCTGGTTTATTTTTCAAAGTTAAGAGACGATCAGATAGTTCAATTGAATAAATTTCTAGCAAATTGAAAGAGAGCAATGAATATGTATTATCCATATTTAAGAGGTAAAATGTATGAACTATTAGCGGTGAGAGAGCTAATAGAAAAAGGATTAATTGATTCTAAATATATTTCTCCAATTATAGAACCTGTAAGAAATAACTCAACTTTTATTAGTTTGTTAAAAGAAGCGAAGACCGTTAATTATAAGTTAAATATAATAAGTAATCCGCAGGTTGGAGAATATAATGATCTCGATCAATTACAAAGCTTAATTAAAGTAAATGATATGAGAAATGGTGTAATAGTCTTAAATCAGAATTCAACGCCTGTTAATCAAGATGATTTATTGTTTTATAAAGCACCAGTAAAAATAGTAGATGATAATAATAAAAATACTACAAGGAATGTTGTTCCAGATAATACAATATATAGACTAAAAATTGGTAAACCAGCATATGCTGTCGTATTTGAGGATTGTTTTCATAAGCTTGACAGAAATGCAGATTATGCTGAGATTCCAGACGAAGAATTCTCGGAATATCATCTTATTTATGAAACAGCAGGATATAAGGGATTTGGAGATTATTCTGTTATAGGGGGAGATTATCAAGAGTCTGGCTTTGCTCCATATGCAGTAGCTATTCATATTGTATATTTTGATAATGATAATATTCTTCGAATCCGTCATTTTGTTTCTGATAGTAATGATGATATGTACGATCCAGCTAATAAGTTGCATGAAGCATTAGGAAAATTACATGATTGGATCAATTCATCTAATTTTGATAAAGCTAAAAATGAATCTACAGGACTAAAGCAGTTAGATGATTTGTTTATGGATGATAGATATCCTGGGTTAGGTTTCTTAAAAAAGCTGGAAGTAATGCACCATTTGGAAATAATGAATAGATATCTAAGAAAGGCAGGCAACACTAATTAATGAAAATATGTGCTGATTGCTTTGATGATATTGATTTTAAAGCAAGAATTCGAAGCTTAAATAAGCGAGATTTTTGTGATATTCATCATAGAAAAGAATATATATTTGATACCGATGTTGATAAGCAGGTAAATATCCAGACTGATTTAACTAGACTGTTAAATTTATATGAACCAATTGATGCTGAAAAAGAAAAAAGTTTATCTCAAAATGAAATGCTTAAAAATAAAACTTTGATTGATAGATTACAATCAGATTGGTGCATTTTCTCTAATAAGTTATCTGATAGTGAGATTACTAATATCATATATATTTTGTTGGAGGATTCATTTGATACGGCATCAAATACCTTTTTTAAAATGCCATTACGAATGAAAAAAATCTATGATCCAAAGTTTATTAAAGATAATTCGATTTTAATTGGAGATAGTTGGTTAAAATTTAAAGAAAATATTTTACATAAAAATCGATTCTTTAACAAAGATTTAAATGTAAAGTTATTAGCAGATCTTATGGGTTTTTCAATAACTGAATTAAAACCAGAACAACTTTTTTATAGAGCAAGAATTGTTGATGATTTTGATGAAGTGGAAAATGAAGACGATATTTTAATTCCGCCTGAGAAGAAAACTAATAGGATTGAAGGAAGATTAAATCCTAGAGGTATTGGGATGCTTTATTTAGCTAGTACAGAGGACACGGCATTAAAAGAAGTTAGAGCTTCCTTTAATGATAATGTAGTTGTGGCACCTATTAAGATTAAACGACCAATTAAAATAGTGGATCTGACGCAAATAATGCATGTATCCCCATTTACTATGTTAGATACTAAATTTCCTGAAGTTTATCAACTGAATAGAGAAATTATATCTATTTTTGTAAAGGAACTAGAAAAACCGGTAAAATCACATCCTACAAACTTAGATTATTTACCAACACAGTATTTAAGTGCGATAGCTCAAACTAGATATTTTGGTATAAAATATCGAAGTACAATGGGATTGCAAGACACAGAAAATTATGATGTTGTTTTGTTTAATGATAAAAGTGTAACTGCTTTAATGGATAAAATTCGAAGATATAAGATTAATAAAGTTGAATATGGGCACAAGGAAATAATGCCCTATTAATCATAGGTTTATAAAATAAAATTAATTATACAAAAGGTATAATAGACGAGGAAGAGTGATATATACTCTGCGGGGCCTATTGCGAGAAGCATCTCTGACCCAGAGGTGCTTTTTGTTTTAAAAAGTGAGGAATCGATTATGAATACTCTCGAATACAGAGGCTATAAAGGGACGATTGAAACAGAAGACGATACTTTATTTGGGCATGTTTTAGGCTTTAAGAATGTGATCATCTCTTATGAAGAAAAGAATATTGATGAATTGAAAGATGATTTTCAGAATGGGATAGATGATTATTTGGAGAATAAAGAATAGCAAGATTAGATAGGAAGAAAAGTAATGTTCTCATTAAATCAAGTATTTAATACAGATGAATTGAAATTTACCGATGTACAAGTAATAAATGGTTTATACAAGTTTGGTCATATTACTGAGGAAGAGAAGAAGTATTTAGATAAGTTAAATACAAAGATAATGAACACAAAAAGACCTCATAACTAGATTGTTTAAAAGATTAAACATTGTTATAAGATCTTTTTATATACATATAATTAATAAAGGAAGATGTACTTAACATGACAAGTAACTAACAGACTAGTCACCTTCATACCAAGCCATCGGACTCAGATGTTATATCAAATTAATTCATAATGACAAGAAAAATTTGCATCCCATGTTAGGGATGCCTTTTTTTGCGTGTTAAACACATATTATTCATAGTTATCTGATATGATAAAGAAAATGAAAGCGC
>CAMFQH010000094.1:0-5873 GCA_945980025.1 uncultured Lactobacillus sp. | reverse complement strand
ATAAGCAGCTCCTAAGTTGGAATTTCCAGCTTAGGGGTTGCTTTTTGTATGCACCTAATTATTTATCTTCGTTGTGCTTTTTCTTCTTCGCAATTAACAAGAGCAAGACTGCTTCTAATGACATTAGACCAAGCAATTCAGCCGTTGTTTGACTGGCATTACCGGTTTGTGGAAGCTTCTTGTTTTGCTGACTTGGTTTATTTGCATTGCCGTTTTCGACAGAGTTTTGAGCAGTTAAGTCAACAGTCATGTGCTTATCAGTTACGGAAGCACTTGTATTTTCAAGACTAGAAGTATTTGTACTATTAGTGATACTCAAGCTCAACGAAATTGAATCATTTCCAGAACCGTTTGTTGACATCGAAGTAGAACCACTATTGTCAGGGAATGGCGTTACTGGTGATTGACTACCACTAGTAGATTCAGATCCATTAGATGAAGAACCACTTATAGAAGTAGAAGTACTGTCGCTAGCACTTAATGAAGTAGATCCACTATCACTAATAGAAGTAGAACCACTTGCACTTACTGAAATTGATTCGCTAGTGCTAATTGACATTGATTCAGAATCACTGATTGATGTCGATGGATTATCTGGTTGTGGATTTACCGGTGAATCGCTTGTGGAG
This sequence comes from uncultured Lactobacillus sp., assembly GCA_945980025.1. Classification (GTDB taxonomy): domain Bacteria; phylum Bacillota; class Bacilli; order Lactobacillales; family Lactobacillaceae; genus Lactobacillus. The sequence goes on along the minus strand of CAMFQH010000094.1, from coordinate 5,244 downwards.
TTTGAACCACTGATCGAAGCGGAAACTGATGCACTCGTACTTAATGATGAGGAAATGCTTGCACTGGCGCTTGCTGAACTTGAAGCACTTTCACTTGAACTTAGTGAAGCAGATGTGCTTTCACTCGCACTTACTGAGGCGGAGGTGCTTTCGCTCGCACTCAACGATGTTGAGGCACTTTCGCTGGCGCTTACCGAAGCTGAAGTTGATTCACTAGCGCTTACTGAAGCGGACTTACTTGCGCTTTGTGACAAACTCGTCGAAGCTGCTTGGCTAGCCGAGATACTCTGAGAATTGGATTGACTAACCTGCTTGCTGGTTGAAACCGACTGACTATTTGAGGTCGACCGTGAAGCACTAGTACTTTGCTGCTTGCTGGTCGATTGTGACACTGAAGTACTGTTAGACTTGCTTGGCTCCGTACCAGAAACAGAATTCGTAAAGTAATTTCCTTCATTTAAGCCGCTAGTATAGGAAACGTAAGGCGCAATCGTATAATTCAGATTACTCGATGATTCATTATAATTAAAAGTAACCGTAATCTGTTCTGAAATTACTTTGTTTTTTCCGTAATTATTGTATCGGGTGCTACTATTAATGTTTTGGTAGGTTAATCCCTGTCCTTGGGCATCAAGATCGTAGAAGTCATAAGAATTACCACTCGTATTGTACAAATGTACGCCACTTGTCATGTTATAGACAGTATTACCGTTTGCATCCAGCGTTACTACTGAAGTAAGCGTTCCATTTGAGTAGCCGCTTCCCATATTGAAAGTGGCAGTCTTCGCGTAAATACTGTTACCAAAGTGGTAAACATCGGATCTCGATGATGGACCAGCTGAAATTTCTCCGGTAATCGGATCCTTTAGCGTGTATGTAATAGTAAAGGAAACCGTTCCATTCAAATTGTTGGTAACTTTAACGATGTAGTAAATAGGATTATTGGATACACTATCCGTCCCTTTACCGTAATACGTTACTGACAGGCCATCGCTGCTGATGATTGGCGTGCCATACGTGTTGACCGTCGTATTCAATGCAGCAAACAGCCGCAACGTCAGCGCCCGAGCTTTAGCAACCGTTTGCGAAGCCGTCAAATCGTTTGTCGTTGATGTTGACGTGGAAGTGCTGCTTTGTGCCTGACTTGCCGTTGACGTGCTCAACGATTCAGACAGGCTGGCACTGGCATCTGACGTACTCGTGGATGCTGATTGGCTGGTCGAACCAGACTCGCTGGCTGCTGACCCAGAACCCGATGTCGATGCAGAAGTTGAAGATGAAGTTAAACTAGTACTAGTTTATGCTGATTGTGAAGATGCAGCGGAAGTGCTAGTCGATATTGAACCAGAGCTAACATTTGAAGTACTAGTTGTCGATTCACTTGTAGAAGTATTTGATTCGCTGGTTGAGGTACTACTTGATGTTGAACCAGAACTAACATTTGAGGTACTAGTTGTTGATTCACTTGTAGAAGTATTCGATTGACTAGTCGATGTACTATTTGATACTGAAGTACTAGTAGATGTTAAGCCAGAACCAATTACTTGAGAACTTTGGTCAACGGTAGTAGTAGCTGCATGAGCTTCTGTTGGATTAGCTGCTCCAGTTGCTCCAATTCCGAGTAAGGTTGCAACTGTTGCTGCCCCCTTTTTATAGGCATCCGCCGTGTCAGAATTATGCATATTCTTTAGTGAGTCTAAATCATTAAAATCAGTTGTCTTAACTTCTCTCTTTGATCTAAACGCAAATATTTTAAAGAAACGTGTTAACGCACTAAACCATCCATGTTTAGTTTTATATAATTTTACTTTACTTTTGTCTTCTTGTTCTTTATTGTTTTTTGCCATAGATAACCCCCCTCTATATATCATCAGTGTATGTATCAATCTACTGATAAGCAAAATTATTATTTATCATCATCGATGATACACCTCTTTTCCCTCAAAATAGAAGTATTAATTTCATCTTCCTCTCTTATGTAAAGGGCAGCTGTAATCATTCGATAACTTCATTTAACATCTAATAAGCGTAATTGCACCCATATCGATATTAAAAGTACTTAAAAAGATCAAAAAGCAAATTTTCGCTTCTTGATCTTTTTACTAACGAATAAAATATCCTATTAACATCATTCCAACAACTAAAATTAAAAGTAAAGTCATTAAGACGGAACGAAAGTTAATTGGCTCTTTTTTCTTTTTATAAGGTTGTCGCTTTTCTTCTTCTACTTTTTCTAAACGTTTCAAAGCATCTTGTTGAATAAGCGATTGTGGTTGATCATGATCTTCTTTTTTATTCACTTTGCAAGGCTCCAATCATTCTTTGGTAATCTTGTACACTAACCTCACTAGCTAGTTGACGCTGCGTATCGATAAGCTCTTTCATCAATGCCGGCTTTAGCAAGGCTGCCATAATATGTTTACTCATTTTCTGGGCCTCGTTTACTTTAAACATGTTCTGAGGAGTAACGAATTGTGGTTCGTGGAGCGTTTCATCGAAACCAACAATTAGCATATTTTGCTCAAAAGCGCCACGAACAGCATCCAAAATTTCATTTTGACGATTAATATCTAAATAAATGTCACAATCTGCAATCAATTGTTTAACCCGTGCAGAACTAACATTAGGATATAATTCGACATTTTCATATTGTTGATAAGCTAATAATTTACCCGACATCTCAGTAACAGCTGCAATATGAAACTTAATGTTAGGCAAATTTTTGATAAGAGTTGATAATTCAACTATCTCATCCGAATTAGTAAGAATCAAAGCTTGCGGGCGTAACTGATTAGCCCGTGGATGCGGGTAGATAGTCCCGAGGAATCCAAAGTCAACGTGATTATTTTTTAGGTTAGCGCCAATTCGTTGCCAATCAGTGTATCGTTGAAAAATAATATGTTTGGTCCGTGTACTATTTTCCATTAAGAATTTCATGTTACCCGGTAATTCATCCCCACTTAGCGGTTCATGCCAAAATAAAGTATCACTACCATCTGCAGGTAAGTTCAGCGAAACACTTAACCCTTGGTTTAAAGTATTATAAAAAATATGATCAAGCTTAAAGTGACGAGTCTGAAGATAATATTTAACAAGTTCAATTAATGATGGAAAATGGTACCCCCCATCAACATCTAAAAAGAAATCACCAGCAATAAGATTCCATTCAAGAAAAACACGGTTCTTTTTATCATAATATTTTCGCCATGCTGGCTGTTCGTTTCGATAATAAGTTTGGGCAAAACGATAACCATAACGATTATAATGGTCAATCCAGCTAACTTTACCATTATTATTCAACCAACGAACTTCTTTTACTTGACGAGTATTGTCAGTAGCTTGGTATATAATATCTGCCCGTTTCTTATCAAGATCATATATATGTCCCTGGGCTGCTGTGCTCAAAATCCGCCAGTAACGTGGTAAGGAAAGATGGTCAAAATATAAGGGCTTTTTGTTTACGTTATAGTTACCCCAATACTTGATCGGTGACTCAACTTCGGGTGGTAAGAATCCATCATCATTAATTACTACCGTTGGGATTTTAATCTGAGCAGTTCGTTGAGAGCGAAGAAAATCAAATGAAGCTTGATCAAAGTTATCAAATAAATTAAGCATGCTGTAACTCTCCTATCAATTGCTGCCATTGTTTAGCAACATTCTTAGTCAAATACGACTCAGCTAATGAATATGATTTTTCATGGAAAGATGTTAAGTCGGCTTCAGTAAAGTTTTTAACAATAGCATCAGCTAGTAATTGTTCTTTACGTGAATTACTCCAATCTTCAGTATATGGCAATAAATAACCATTTTGTTGATCTACAATGAAAGTCTGATTACCATAGGGAACATCAAAACCAATCATCGATAAACCTGAACCCACTGCTTCCATTAAGCTTAATCCAAAACCTTCACTAGTTGAACCCGCAATATATGTCTCATACTTTTGATAAACATCCTTTAGATCATGTTGCCCCATTAATTTAATATAAGAATCAGCATTATTTTTTGTGATTAAGTTTTGCAACCGACTCCGTTCACCACCCTCGCCGTAAATATCCAAGGTTAGGTCCGAAACTATTTTATGTGCCGCAACGGTTGCTTCAATAACCCAATCAATATGTTTTTCGTTGGCTAATCGAGAAGCAGTAATTAAAGAATGTTTTTTACGGGTCCCTTTTGGCTTTACCAAGTGTTCCAAACTACCAACCGGGATAGTATTAATTTGTGGTTTAGCGTGGTTGAAATGCTTTTGCTGACTAGCTAGCAAATCACGTTGTCGATCAGTCGCAACGACATAAGCAGCTACATCTTGATAATGCATGAATTGATATTCATAAAAATTATTCCATAATACTTGATGATCATTTGTATAATGCTTGTCGTAGTGGTCAGCATGAACAGGGATAACCAGTTTTGCTGGTAAATGATGTTCAAAAATCAATTGGCCATTAACTAACTGCTTATCTTCATCCATTCGATCAAGAATAATTATATCATCAGCTTTAAAATTAAATTTCCGAAGCATTTCACGATAAAGATCAGTTTTTGAATAATAATTTTGATCAGGAAATTCAAATAATTCGTGACCATCCCCATCTAAGTGTTGAGTATACGCAATCGTCCCATTTTCATTATAAAATTCTCGAAAAATAACCTGATTATCCTTTTCTTCTCCAGAATAATATTCTGTGGCATATTTTGTATACGAATAGAAATCACGTTTAATTAGTCGATTGTTAAAAATATAAGTGACCTGATCAATCGTCTGTTTCTCTCGATTGTTATAGCGTGGCACGATCGTTAATTTTTCTTCTTCAGATTTGTATTGCAACTCTTTCGTGCCATTATTGGGCAGAAGGCTAAAATTTCGCTGCTCAAGATGATTCTGCTCAACAAAAGTATCGAGTAAAAAGGTTGAGGGAGCAATTTTAATATCAGTAAAAAAGTTGTAAAGCCAAATAATCTGATCAGCATTAAAACCTAGATTAGCAGTTAGATCGGCAATATTATTTCCTAAAATCAAGTCCGAAAAAACAAACTTTGCTGAAATGTTAAGATTACGAAATGCTTGTGCACGATATGACTGAGCATACTCGACACCACTACTGGCCCAGCCAATTCCTAAATTAATATTATATACAGTCATACTTTCCTCCATCATTAATTAAAATGAACAATTAAATTATTATCCTGTCTCTTATACACATCTCCGAGCCCACGAGACAGAGGCTGATCTCGTAT
>CAMFQH010000093.1:0-5895 GCA_945980025.1 uncultured Lactobacillus sp. | reverse complement strand
CTTAAAAAACAACTCCCAAGTGATTCTGAGATGATTAAAATGGTTAATCGAATGAATATTACTGAAGGTGAAGGTACCGCTATTGAGGGAATTACTCAGACAATCGATATTGGATATGGCGGTTTTGAAAATTACTTTACTAAAGAACTTGGTTTTTCAAGGCAAGATCTAAAAGATTTTAGGAAAATGTATTTAGAGTAACAAAAAACATTAGACACATTGAAGTGCCTAATGTTTTTTAGTTTCCACTAGATTCACGTTTAAGTAGTTCTACAGGTAAATAGTAGGTATAGTTATCCAGTTCTTCAGTTGGATTATCGATTCTTTTTTCTAAAAGTTTAACAAGTAATTGTGCAATTGAGGGAATAGGTTGAACAATTGTAGATAAACGTGGCTCGAAATCACGTACAACTTTACTGCCATCAAAGCCAATAATTTTTAAATCTTTAGGAATATGAATACCTAAATCATGACTGATATTTAAAATAAGAAGAGCAGTGAGGTCATCGGAAGCAACGATTCCATCTACCTTATGATTTTCTAGCAAATCTCTAATTGCCATTTCTTTTAAGGCAAGAGTTTCATTGAAGATTACTGGATGGATATGTTCCGTTAACTTGAGTTCCTTAATTGTTTCTTTATAGCCTAGGAGCCGCCTTTGAGTAGGGTGTCCATCTAAAGTGGGGTTTCCAACAAAGTAAATGTGACGCGCACCATGATTATAAAGCTCTTGAGTAGCTAAACTACCGCCTTTAAAGTTATCGGCACTAACGATTGGAATATTGTCCGATAATTTTCGATCAAAGGATACAATTGGTAGGCCAGTTCTTTGGTATTCTTCAATTCCTAAGTTATGTGCACCAGCAATAATACCATCGACTTGATTAGCCATTAACATTTGTAAATAAGTACGTTCTTTTTCTTTATCATTGCCTGCATTACACAGGATCGTTTTATAGCCGTGCTTGAAAAGTTGGTTTTCTATTTTAGAAACTAATTCTCCAAAAAAAGGATTAGAAACATCCGGGAAAATTAAACCAATTAATTTGGTTTTCTTGCCTTGCAGAGATCGAGCAACTGAATTAGGTTGGTAATTCAACTCTTTCATTGCTTCATGAACTTTTTTACGTGTTTTTTGACTAATATAGCCATAATTATTAATTACGCGTGAAACTGTAGTAACGGAGCAGCCTGCTTTGGCAGCTACATCGGTTAATTTGACCATTATTATCTTCCTATAATATAGAATTCATGCTCCATAGTCGTCCCGTGTACTTAGTATCTTTGTCAAAAGCAATTTTTTGGTTTGGAGTTGATGCAAAGAATCTTAAAGTTGCAACATGACGACCATTATTGATGAAAATTTCGCATAATGAGCCATCGATGAAAATATCTAAATCTAGATCTTGATCATCTTTCAGGTCAATTGTTCTAGTTGCTCCATAATCTGGGTTAACAGCTGGACCACTTGAAGCCCGATCAATTGTTAATTTTGCGTTTTTATCTGTATTAAAATCAAGTACTAGACTTGATGATAGATCTTCATTAGAAGCTAAGTGTAATTTTCCACTTTGACCAGCTAGTAAGTGAAGTTTTAGTTCATATTGCTTACCGGCTGCTTGACTAATTATCTTTTCATTATTGAGCTGTTTCTCATTATGACGTAATTTCTTAATTGCGTCTACTGGATGTTGATATAACGCCCCATCTTTAATTTCTAGTCGCTTAACTTGACTGTAGCAATTAGCCCAGTTCTCTTTATCAGTTGGATAAGTACAGTCTGGAAGACCAACCCAAGAAATAGCATAAGCATTCCCATCGGGTGCATTAAATGCTTGAGTGGCATAGACATCAAAGCCATCATCTAAATTAGCTGGATGTTCTTGAAGAGGAGTAAATTTTGCTTCACTTAAGTTAATATCTTTTCCAATCCAGTACATATTTGGATAAATATTTTTGTAATCAGCAACTGACTTGTCTAATCCTTGAGGGCAGAAAATTAAAACAGGATAATTATTAATAAAAACTAGGTTAGGACATTCAATCATATAGCCCATTTCGTCTTTGCCTAAGTCTAAGTAGCCATTTTCATGCCAATTTTTGAGATCAGTTGATTCATAAATATCAATGTGACCCTTCTTAGTCTTAGCATCTTGAGCCCCAAGTAAAACATAATATTTTCCATCATGCTCAAATAATTGTGGATCACGGAAGTGTTCACTGACATGGTCTGGAGGTAGGATTGCGGCGTCCTTCGGTTTAGTAATATGATTATCTTTATCCATTTCCGCAATTACTTGATAAGGAATTCTAGTCCAATCTTTATCACGGTGATTGCCTGTATACATTAATAGAAGTTTTCCATCATGTTCCATTGCTGAACCTGAGTAGGCACCTGCATTATCTAAGTCACTGTCTGGATCAATTGCTGAACCAAGATAATGCCAATGCACTAAGTCCGGCGAAGCATAGTGAATCCAAGATTTAACTCCATGAACTGGTCCAAATGGATAAGACTGACAAAATAGATGGTATTCACCATTATAATAGGAAAATCCATTGGGATCATTGATTAATCCAGAAAGTGGGTGGATATGATAGTGCATTTGATAGGGAGACGTTGCAGCTTGAGCTTGAAGATTTAATAAAGTCTGTGCATCCCAATCTTTATATTTGCGATAACGTTGTTCTCTTGTCCATTCCATAACTTATTCACCTCATTGAATATGTAAACGCATTCTTATATAAGAATGTTAACTTAAAGCTGGTCTATATGTCAAACGAATAACAGTATTAAACTAGTATTTTAAAAAATAGAAATTAAAATGTGGCAAAATAATAGCATTTTTTATGATAAGCGCTTGACATAATCTTGGAATACGCTATCATAATACATGTAAATATTTAAAACGCTTACACATTTTCAAGGAGGAGACAGACATGGATCACAAAAAAGTTGCTGAAACAGTTATTGAAGCTGTTGGTCGCGACAACTTAGTAGCCGCTGCTCACTGTGCTACGCGTCTACGTTTAGTCTTAAAAGACGATAGTAAAGTAAATATGAAAATGCTTGATAGCGATCCAGATATCAAGGGTACTTTTAAAACTAACGGTCAGTTTCAAATTATTATTGGGCCTGGGGATGTTAATAACGTCTACGATGAATTAATTAAAATGACAGGTCTATCAGAGCTTTCAACTGATGATTTAAAGAAGGTTGCTCAAAAGGATCAAAAGTTCAATCCAGTAATGGCCTTTATTAAGCTTTTATCTGACATCTTTGTTCCTATTATTCCAGCATTAGTAGCTGGTGGTTTATTAATGGCTTTGAACAACTTCTTAACTTCTCCAGGTTTATTTGGAGCTAAGTCAGTTGTTCAAATGGCACCTAGCGTTAAAGGATTATCTGAAATTATTCAGGTAATGTCCGCTGCTCCATTTATTTTCATGCCTATCTTAGTTGGTATGTCTGCTGCTAAACGTTTTGGAGCTAACCAATTCTTGGGTGCAACTATTGGTATGATTATGACCACTCCAGCTTTAGGTGGAGCTGGTAAATATTGGGATATCTTTGGTTTACACGTTTCTCAAACTAACTACCAATACCAAGTTATTCCGGTTTTAGTAGCAGTTTGGCTTTTAGCTTTCTTAGAAAAGAGATTCCACAAGTGGCTACCATCTGCAGTTGACTTTACTTTCACACCACTTCTTTCAATTATGATTACTGGTTTCTTAACTTTTACAATTATTGGACCAGTCTTTAAAGGTGTGTCAGATGCAATAACTACTGCTATTGTTTGGCTTTACAATACTACTGGTGCCTTTGGTATGGGTATCTTTGGTTTATCTTACTCAGCTATTGTTACTACTGGTCTTCACCAAAGTTTCCCAGCAGTTGAAACTCAACTTTTAGCTGAATATGCACGTGGTCGTGGATCCGGTGACTTTATCTTTGTTACCGCATGTATGGCTAACGTTGCTCAAGGTGCTGCTACATTTGCTATTTACTTCTTAACTAAGAATGAAAAGGTTAAGGGTTTAGCAAGTTCATCTGGTGTTTCTGCATTACTTGGTATTACCGAACCAGCATTGTTTGGTGTTAACTTGAAGTACAAGTTCCCATTCTTCTGTGCTTTAATTGGTGCAGGTGTTGGTGCTGCTTTTGCAGGCTTAATGCATGTTACTGCTGCTGCTCTTGGTTCAGCTGGATTCCTTGGATTCTTATCAATGGTTCCAAAGAGCATTCCAATGTGGGCACTTTCTGTAGCAATTAGTTTCATTGTTGCTTTTGCTTTGACCTTTATATATGGTAAACGTCACTTTAAGGAAGACGTAGTAGAAGAATCCGGTACTGTTGAATCTGCTGGTGATCAAGTAGCACAACAAGAAAAAGCTGAACAAATTATCAAAGAAGATAAAGAATTACATGATGAAGTAATTGCTGCTCCTGTTTCAGGTAAAGCAGAAAGCTTAAAAGATGTAAATGACCCAGTCTTCTCTACTGAAGCAATGGGTAAGGGTGCTGCAATGGTACCAAGTGAAGGTACTATCTACTCCCCAGTAACTGGTGAAATTACAGTTGCTTATGAAACTAAGCATGCTTATGGAATTAAATCAGACGAAGGGGCAGAAGTTCTAATTCACATTGGTATTGATACTGTTAACATGAAGGGTGAAGGATTTACTACTGATGTAAAACAAGGCCAACATGTTGAAAAAGGTGAAAAGCTTGGAACAGTTGATTTAGATGCTGTGAAGAAAGCAGGATACGATACAACTGTCATGACTGTAATTACTAACACCACTAGCTATGCAAATGTTCAACGTATTGATGGCGTAGAAAAGAAGCATGGTGACGACTTAATCGCAGTTACTAAGAGATAATTATTGATAAGTAAATCAAAATAAGCTCATTTCCTACTTTGGGGATGAGCTTATTTTTTGTTCTAAATTTAGGACTAGAATTATATAATTACATATCATTAACTTAGAAAAGAGATGAAATAATGCAAATTGGGAAAGAACTGAAAAAACTACGGTTAGAACTAGGACTAAGTCAAACAGAGATGGTAGGAGATATTTTAACAAAATCCTACTATTCAAAGATCGAACGAGGATTACATGAAATTAACGCAAAAGATTTGATTGAAATACTTGAACGAAATAGAGTTAATATTTCCGATTTCTTTCAGGGTATAGAAAGTAAGGGGAAAAGTAAAAAATATTTAGAGCAGCTAAGAAATGCATATTATGAACAAAATCTTTCAAAAATTGTAGAAATAAGAAAAATTTGTGCTACAGATTATCAATACAGAAATGTTTATGCTCATGCTCTTCTTTTAGAGAACTTTTTTAAAAAGAATAAACTATCATGTAAAGAAGAAGCAATGATTAAGAAATTAATACTTAATATAGATGAGTGGGGAGAAGATAACTTGCGCTTGTTTGCTATGGCTATATCTCTGTTTGATGAATCAGAGATTGAGTATGAACTAAATATGATTTTAAGAAAGTATAAGGAAATAGATAAAGCCAGCAGGAAAATTCAAGAAATACTTGGAGGAATAATGGTTAATTATTTAAACATAATGTTCTTAAAACATGATAGAAATTTTGAGATGATAAGCAAATTGAGGAATTTCTTGTATAAGTTACCGGTTGAGCCAAGAACTATATTTTTTAAAGTGATGGCAGATTATTATGGTTATCTTTTTAATGAAGAAAAATTAGAAGCAAAAAAGATTTTAGACTTTTTTGAAAGACATGGGATGGAGTCGATTACAGCCTATATAGCATTTTAGTTGTGTCATGATAGACACTTCGCTGATGGATTTTTAACAGTTTTGTATTATATCTGTCTCTTATACACATCTCCGAGCCCACGAGACCGAGGCT